>NZ_JAYMDY010000006.1:0-245902 GCF_037027245.1 Pseudoalteromonas sp. CH_XMU1449-3 | reverse complement strand
GTCTTACTTGACTCAACCAACTCGTCGTTTTGCTTTTTTGTAAGCAGTCCGCCGTGTCGGTGGATGCGCATTATAGGGAGATCCGAATTGAGATCAACTGTTTTTTGAAGTTTTTATGAAAAAAATGACTGTTCGCGCAAAATACGAACGAAACGGGTGAAAATAGCACTAAATTACTCGTATTATGGCTATTTAGGCAGTGTATTTTATAAATGAGCTTGTTTTTAAGTTGTAAAGAAGGTGATTTAACTATTAAGGAACGCGAATTGATCTTTATATGTGATCTTAATTGCTAGGTGCTAGGTGCTAGGTGATTCAAGATTGTATGGTAATGTTTGGGGTTGATAGAGCTGTTTTATTAGTAGTGAAGTTTAGTAGTGAATTTTAGAAAGTAAAAAGCCGAGCATAAGCTCGGCTTTTTGGTGTCTTTACGACTTACTCTGCAGACTGCGCGTCTTCTTGAACTTCTTCGTTTGTCGCTGGGCGACCAACTAGTTCAATATAAGCCATTGGTGCATTATCACCAGCACGGAAGCCACACTTAAGAATACGAGTGTAACCACCAGGACGGTCTGTATTACGTGGACCGATTTCGCTGAATAATTTACCAACTACTTCATTATCACGCGTGCGAGCAAACGCTAAACGGCGGTTTGCTACACTGTCAGTCTTAGCCAGTGTGATTAAAGGTTCAATTACACGGCGCAACTCTTTAGCTTTAGGCAAAGTTGTTTTGATGATTTCATGTTTCACCAAAGAACCAGCCATGTTGCTGAACATCGCTTTGCGATGGCTGCTGTTACGGTTTAATTGACGACCACTCTTACGATGGCGCATGACCCTATCCTTCTAACTAAACTAATATAGTGATTTAGATTATTCAGCTAGGCTTGCAGGCGGCCAATTTTCTAGGCGCATACCTAGAGAAAGACCACGTGAAGCTAGCACGTCTTTAATTTCAGTTAGAGACTTCTTACCTAAGTTAGGCGTTTTAAGAAGCTCAACTTCAGTGCGCTGAACTAAATCACCGATATATTGAATTTGCTCGGCTTTCAAACAGTTTGCTGAACGTACTGTTAGCTCAAGATCATCAACTGGACGAAGCAGAATAGGATCGAATTCTGGCTTCTCTTCTTTCTCTTCTGGCTCAGTTACATCACGTAAATCTACGAATGCATCTAATTGCTCAGCTAAGATAGTAGACGCACGGCGGATCGCTTCTTCAGGATCTAAAGTGCCGTTTGTTTCCATATCAATGATTAACTTGTCTAAGTCTGTACGTTGCTCAACACGGGCTGATTCAACCGAGTACGCAATACGTTCAACTGGGCTGAATGATGCATCAAGCAGCAGACGACCAATTGGACGCTCATCGTCATCAGAGGATAAACGACTAGATGCCGGCACATAACCGCGACCGCGCTCAACACGAATACGCATGCTGATCTCGCTGCTATCTGTCGTAAGGTGACAGATAACGTGATCTGGGTTGGCAATTGTTACATCACCATCGTGCTGAATATCAGCCGCAGTCACAGGGCCTACACCAGATTTAGTCAGGGTCAGAAAAACTTCATCTTTGCCTTCTAAAGTTACTGCTAGACCTTTAAGGTTTAACAGAATTTCAATGATGTCTTCTTGTACGCCCTCTTTCGCGCTGTACTCATGCAATACACCGTCGATTTCTACTTCAGTTACTGCACATCCAGGCATAGATGATAACAGTATACGGCGTAAGGCATTACCCAAAGTGTGACCAAAGCCACGCTCTAATGGTTCTAAAACTACTTTAGAACGCGTTGGGTTGATAGCGTCGATATCGACTAACCTTGGTTTTAGGAATTCGGTAACAGAACCCTGCATTTTATCCTCTCTTAACTCTTAACTTTACTTAGAGTAAAGTTCGACGATTAGTTGTTCGTTAATGTCCGCAGACAGATCTGAACGCTCAGGTAGGCGCTTGAAGCTACCTTCCATTTTCTTACCGTCAACTTCAACCCAAGTCGGCTTTTCACGTTGCTCAGCCAACTCTAGAGCAGCGATGATACGTGCTTGTGTTTTTGACTTCTCACGAATTACAACAGTATCTTCTGGAGTAATTACGTATGAAGGGATGTTCACTACACGACCATTAACTAAAATCGCTTTGTGGCTTACTAACTGACGTGCTTCAGCGCGTGTGCTAGCAAAACCCATGCGATATACAACATTGTCTAAACGTTGCTCTAAAAGCTGTAACAAGTTTTCACCTGTATTACCTTTAAGGCGAGCAGCTTCTTTGTAGTAGTTACGGAATTGCTTTTCTAATACACCGTAGATACGACGTACTTTTTGCTTTTCACGTAGCTGTAAACCGTAATCAGATAAGCGACCTTTACGAGCGCCGTGCTGACCAGGTGCAGTCTCAAGTTTACACTTAGAGTCGATAGCTCTTACGCCGCTCTTAAGGAACAGGTCAGTACCTTCACGACGACTCAGCTTGAGCTTAGGGCCCAAATATCTTGCCATGTTATTTCTCCTAACCTATTGTTAAACGCGACGTTTCTTCGGTGGACGACAACCATTATGAGGGATTGGCGTCACGTCAGTGATGTTGGTGATACGGTAACCAGCAGCATTCAAAGCACGTACAGCAGATTCACGACCTGGACCTGGACCTTTGATGAAAACTTCTAGATTTTTTAAACCGTATTCTTGAGCAGCAGTACCTGCACGCTCTGCAGCAACCTGAGCCGCGAATGGAGTAGATTTACGTGAACCACGGAAACCTGAACCACCTGCTGTTGCCCAAGATAGTGCATTACCTTGACGGTCGGTAATTGTTACAATAGTGTTGTTGAAAGAAGCATGAACGTGAGCCATACCATCAGCAACTTGCTTTTTAACCTTCTTACGACGAATTGGTGCTTTAGCCATAATCTACCCCACCTTATTTCTTGATAGGCTTGCGAGGACCCTTACGAGTACGCGCGTTAGTCTTAGTACGTTGACCACGTAGTGGTAACGAACGACGGTGACGTAGGCCACGGAAACAACCAAGGTCCATAAGGCGCTTGATATTTAATGTAACTTCACGACGAAGGTCACCTTCTACAGTGTACTTGCCAACTGCTTCACGCAATACGTCAAGTGTTTCGTCTGAAAGTTCACCGATTTTTGTGGTCTCGGCGATACCAGTCGCTGCTAAGATAGCCTTAGAGCGAGTCTTACCTATGCCATAAATAGCAGTTAAACCGATAACTGCGTGTTTATGATCAGGGACGTTAATGCCAGCGATACGGGCCACTAACACATCTCCTATATTTGAATTTGGTAATCATCTGTTTGAAAAGCCCGTAAGGATACTCAAACGAAGACCAAATCACAACTAAAAACACAGGCCGAGTAAATAACTCAGCCTGCACGACTGTTTAATTAGCCTTGCCTTTGCTTGTGCTTAGGCTCACTGCAAATTACGCGTACTACACCAGCACGTTTAATAACTTTACAGTTACGGCATATTTTCTTAACGGAAGCACGTACTTTCATTGCTCAACTCCGTAAAATGACCTTATCGACCGTAGCCTTTAAGGTTTGCTTTTTTCAGCACAGAATCATACTGATGTGACATCAGATGCGTCTGTACTTGTGCCATAAAGTCCATGATTACAACAACGATAATCAAAATTGATGTACCGCCGAAATAGAATGGCGTTTGCCATGCCATAGTCATGAATTCGGGCACCAGACAGATAAAGGTTATATACAAAGCACCTGCCAATGTCAGGCGTGTCATCACTTTATCAATGTATTTAGATGTCTGCTCACCTGGACGAATACCTGGGATAAATGCGCCAGATTTTTTCAGGTTATCTGCTGTTTCACGCGGGTTAAATACCAACGCGGTGTAGAAAAAGCAGAAGAAGATAATAGCCGCAGCTAAAACCATCGCATATAAAGGTTGACCTGGAGTCAACGTTGTAGCGATTGCTTGTAGCACATCAGCGACCGGACCTTCACCCTGGCCGAACCAGCTTGCAATTGTACCAGGGAACAGAATTATACTGCTAGCAAAGATTGGTGGAATAACACCCGCCATGTTTACTTTCAGTGGTAAGTGCGTGCTTTGAGCAGCAAATACCTGACGACCTTGTTGACGCTTTGCATAGTTAACAACGATACGACGTTGACCACGTTCAAAGAATACAACTAGGTAAGTAACAGCGAATACGATTACAGCAATCAATAACAGTACAAGTACATTCAGATCACCTTGGCGCGCCATTTCGGCTGTCGAACCAATAGCAGACGGCAGGTTAGCTACGATACCAACAAAAATCAGAACTGAGATACCGTTACCGATACCACGTTCTGTAATTTGTTCGCCCAACCACATTAGGAACATAGTACCAGTTACTAAACTCACTACAGCAGTGAAGTAGAAACCGATACCAGGGTTAACAACTAACCCGTCCATCATGCCCGGTAAGCTAGTAGCAATACCGATTGATTGGATTGTAGCAAGCACAAGCGTGCCGTAGCGTGTGTACTGGCTAATTTTCTTACGCCCTTGCTCACCTTCTTTCTTAAGCTCTATAAACGGCGGGTACATATGCGTTAATAGTTGCGTAATAATCGAAGCCGAGATGTACGGCATAATACCCAGTGCTAACACTGAAGCTCGCTCAAGCGCACCACCGCTGAACATGTTAAACATTTCAACAATGGTGCCCTTTTGTTGCTCGAAGAAATCGGCAAGTACAGCGGCGTCAATCCCAGGGATCGGCACGAATGAACCTAGACGGTAAATAATGATAGCACCTAATACAAATAGTAATCGACGCTTCAATTCCGAAAGCCCACTTTGTGCACTTTTCATATCTTGACCTGGTTTAGCCATTAGTACTTCCTTAGTCTTCTACCTTGCCTCCGGCAGCTTCGATAGCTTCGCGAGCACCTTTAGTCACTTTAAGACCTTTAACGGTAACTGCGCGTGAAACTTCGCCAGATTTAACTACTTTAACGAACTGGATGTTCTTTTTAACTAGACCAGCTGCTTGTAACGCGTTTACGTCTACTACATCGCCTTCAACTTTAGCGATTTCAAAAAGGTTAACTTCAGTAGATACTAATGATTTACGTGAAGTGAAACCAAATTTAGGTAGACGACGTTGCATAGGCATTTGACCGCCTTCGAAACCAACGCGTACTTTACCGCCAGAACGTGATTTTTGGCCTTTATGACCACGGCCACCAGTCTTACCAAGACCAGAACCAATACCACGACCTAGACGTTTCTTTTCAGTTTTTGCACCAGCAGCAGGTGAAAGTGTATTCAAATGCATCGAATTAACCCTCAACCTTTACCATGTAAGAAACTTGGTTAATCATACCACGCACACATGCTGTGTCTTCTAACTCAACAGTGTGATTGATACGACGTAGACCAAGACCGCGTAATGTAGCTTTATGCTTCGGTAAACGACCGATAGAGCTCTTTACTTGTGTTACTTTTACAGTTTTATTAGCCATGGTTTACCCCGTGATTTCGTCAACGCTAAGACCACGTTTAGCAGCGATTGACTCTGGAGAGTTCATGTTCTCTAGAGCAGCAATCGTTGCACGAACGATGTTGATCGGGTTAGTTGAACCGTATGCTTTTGACAATACGTTCTGTACACCAGTTACTTCTAGTACTGCACGCATCGCACCACCGGCGATGATACCTGTACCTTCAGAAGCAGGCTGCATGTATACTTTAGAACCCGCGTGGCGACCCTTGATTGGGTGCTGTAGCGTGTTACCGTTAAGGTCTACACTGATCATGTTGCGACGTGCTTTTTCCATTGCTTTTTGAATAGCAGCTGGAACTTCACGTGCTTTACCATAACCAAAACCTACTTTACCTGCGCCGTCACCAACTACTGTTAGTGCAGTGAAGCTAAAGATACGACCACCTTTAACCACTTTAGACACACGGTTTACCGCGATTAGCTTTTCAGCCAAATCAGGCTGTTGTTGCTTTGCTTCTACGTTAGCCATTGTCTACTCCTAGAATTGCAGACCGGCTTCACGCGCTGCATCAGCAAGCGCCTTCACACGGCCGTGATATTTAAAGCCACTGCGATCAAAAGCAATCTTTTCGATGCCTTTGTCAGCTGCACGTTCAGCAACCGCTTTACCAACTGCTTGAGCAGCTGCAACGTTACCTGTGCCTTTAACTGTTTCGCTAATTGCTTTTTCAACAGTAGAAGCAGCAGCCAGTACAGTACCCTCAGCAGTAACTACTTGAGCGTAAATGTGACGTGGCGTGCGGTGGATAACAAGACGCGTTGTGCCTTGTTCAATATAATTTCTACGAGTGCGCTTAGCACGACGTAGACGAGCTGTTTTTTTATCCATCGTCTTACCTTACTTCTTCTTAGCCTCTTTACGGCGTACATTCTCGTCCGCGTAACGAACACCTTTACCTTTATAAGGCTCAGGTTTACGGTATGCACGGATGTTAGCAGCTGTTTGACCAACTAACTGCTTGTCTACGCCCTTAACTAGAACTTCTGTTTGGCTTGGTGTTTCAATCGTAATACCTTCTGGTACTTCGAAATTCACTGGGTGTGAGAAACCAAGAGTTAAGTCTAATACTTTGCCCTTAGCTGCTGCACGGTAACCAACACCTACTAACTGAAGTTTCTTCTCGTAACCTTCATGCGTACCAACAACCATGTTGTTGATTAGAGCGCGAGCAGTACCTGCTTGTGCCCATGCATTAGCTACGCCTTCACGAGGTAAAGTTGTAATAACGTTGTCGTTAACTTGTACTTCAACAGCGTCGTTGATAGTACGAGTTAATTCACCGTTTTTGCCTTTAACTGTGATGTCCTGGCCTTTTAATGTAACTTCTACACCGGCAGGAACATTGATTGGTGCCTTTGCTATGCGAGACATAGTTCCCCTCCGATTAAGCTACAAAGCCAATGATCTCACCACCAACGCCGGCACTACGTGCTGCGCGGTCTGTCATTAGGCCTTTAGAAGTTGATACGATAGCGATACCAAGACCACCCATTACCTTTGGTAATTCGTCACGTTTCTTATAGATACGTAGACCAGGGCGGCTAACACGCTGGATATTTTCAATAACAGCTTTGCCTTCGAAATATTTTAAATCGATAGAAAGCTCAGGCTTCGCTTCACCGCTTACAGCGTAATCTGCGATATAACCTTCATCTTTTAATACTTTAGCTACTGCTACTTTCAGTTTTGAAGTTGGCATCGTTACTGATACTTTCTTCGCTGACTGACCGTTACGGATACGTGTAAACAAATCCGCAATAGGATCTTGCAAGCTCATAGTCTTACTCCCGTGATACTATTACCAGCTAGCCTTTTTAAGGCCAGGAATTTCACCGCGCATAGCTGCTTCGCGAACTTTGATACGGCTCATGCCGAATTTGCGAAGGTAACCATGTGGGCGGCCCGTAACGTTACAACGATTACGTTGACGTGAAGAGCTAGAATCACGTGGTAAAGCTTGTAGCTTTAATACCGCGTCCCAACGATCATCGTCAGATGTATTAACATCACTGATGATAGCTTTTAGTGCCGCACGCTTTTCAGCGAACTGAGCAACTAATTTCGCACGCTTTGCTTCGCGCGCTTTCATAGAATTCTTTGCCATAACCCTACCCTTATTTCTTGAATGGGAAGTTAAACGCTTCTAACAACGCACGGCCTTCATCATCTGTTTTCGCAGAAGTAGTGATTGTGATATCCATACCGCGAACACGGTCTACTTTATCATAATCGATTTCTGGGAAGATGATTTGCTCACGTACGCCCATGCTGTAGTTACCACGTCCATCAAAAGACTTAGCACTTACACCACGGAAGTCACGGATACGCGGGATAGCGATTGAAACCAAACGCTCAAAAAAGTCCCACATACGCTCGCCACGTAGGGTTACTTTACAACCAATTGGGTAACCTTCACGCACTTTGAAGCCAGCAACTGATTTGCGTGCTTTAGTGATTAGAGGTTTCTGACCAGAGATTGCTTCTAGATCCGCAACAGCGTTATCTAGGATCTTCTTGTCAGCTAGAGCTTCGCCCACACCCATGTTTAATGTGATCTTTTCGATCTGAGGGACTTGCATGACAGAGCTGAAACCAAACTTCTCTTGAAGCTCAGCAACTACTTTGTCTTTATATACTTCATGCAGTTTCGCCATCATTCTACTCCAACTATTAGATAGTTTTACCAGTAGATTTAAAGATACGTAATTTCTTACCATCTTCAATCTTGAAACCTACACGATCTGCTTTACCCGTTTCCGAGTTGTAGATCGCAACGTTTGATACGTCGATAGACGCTTCTTTCTCAACAATACCGCCAGCTTGGTTCAACTGAGGAACAGGCTTTTGGTGCTTCTTGATTAAGTTGATGCCTTCGACAAATACTCGACCAGATTCAGCAACAACTGAAAGCACTTTACCGCGCTTACCTTTGTCTTTGCCTGCTAGTACGATTACTTCGTCATCACGACGGATTTTTGCTGCCATGATAGACTCCTTATAGTACTTCTGGTGCTAGTGAAACGATTTTCATGAACTTTTCAGTACGAAGTTCACGAGTCACAGGGCCGAAGATACGAGTACCAATTGGCTGTAAGTTATCGTTTAAGATAACAGCCGCATTGCTATCGAAACGGATCAAAGAACCGTCCGGACGACGAACGCCTTTTTTAGTACGCACAACTACCGCGTTTTTAACATCACCTTTCTTCACTTTACCGCGAGGAATAGCTTCTTTTACAGAAACTTTGATGATATCGCCAACCGCTGCATAGCGACGGTGCGAACCGCCAAGGACTTTAATACACTGCACTTTGCGAGCGCCGCTGTTATCAGCAACGTCCAGCTGAGTTTGCATTTGGATCATGTTAATGACCTCCGGTGTAGAAATTACAACACGCCTTAATTTTGTTTAAAATCAAGACATTTCGGTTAAATTCCACTCAAAAAACAAGCAAGTTGTCTCTTAAGGGCGGGCAATTGTAGCAGCAATGGCAAGGAAGTGGTAGGTTATTTTTTAATTAATTTGGAATTAATCGTAATGCCTGCATTGAGGAATTACAGCAGCTTGCTGGTTTGTTATTGATTATAAAACAAACAGGGCGCAAATGCGCCCTGTTTTTGACTTTAATTAAATTTTTATTAATTACCAAATAGACCTTTTAATTTGTCTTTGATTTTATCTTTAGCTTTTTCTTTGACTTCTTCTTTAGCCGCATCACTGACATCTAAGCTATAACCAACATCATGGAATGGGCCTTTGATACGCAGTGGAATTTTAAAGCCTGTACTATCATCGGTCGTGCCTTGCCCTTCGATTGAATCAACAATCCCCGTTACCAAGCGATAGTCTACATTCGTCATAGGTAAATCAACTTTACCTGAGCCTGTAATGCGAATAAGCGGGCTAAGTAGTGACAAGTCTTTATTTTCACCAACACCGTTAGTGAATACAAAACTGCCCTGCAATGCTGAGAAGTCTGTTTGCTGTGAGTTATCAAAGCCAGTATCTAAACCTTCTGATACTGCGCTTAAGTTACCTTTGATAAGCTCTTTTGCTTTACGAACCATCTCTGCAATATTGGCACCTTTTACCGCACCATCAGCAAACTCAAAGCCTAACTTACCATTTAAAGCATTGATAAAGCTCTTTTGGCTTTGACCTGTGGTCGTTAGATCCCAGTTTAGAGAACCTTTACCCATTAACTTATCGAAACCAGCCGCATCAGTTAGTAATGGCTGTGCATCAATTTTATCTAAAGAAAAGTTAGTACTAATTTTATAAGGTGTTTGCTTGGCGTTAACGGTTATCACACCTTTACCATTGCCCTCATAAGCAACAAACTTATCTAGACTGATTTTAGCCACTGCATTTTTTAGGTTCACCGTTAACTGGTTTTCACCAAGGGTAATATCATTTGCTTGTAAGCCACTTGAACGCACGACTACATTTGCATCAAGTGCATTTAAGCCGCTCATATCAATTGCAGTATCATCCCAAACAATTGGTTGTGCTGGCGCATCTGCTGCAGGCTCTGCTTGTTCTTCTTTAGCTACGCCCTCTGGTAGGTAAGGGTTTAAATCAAGCATGCCTAAATCAATATCGGCATTCACAGCTAAGCGATCACCAAGCTTAATATCGCTTTTACCTTTAATTTGCAGCTCATCTAGTGTGGCAAGTAGCTCAGTAAGCTTAAACTGTTGTCCTTTTAGGTGCATTGAACCCTTTACATTAAAGGCATTAAACGCATTTTCTTTTGCATTAAGCTCAACACCTTGCCAGCTCGCAATGTTTTTAACAGAGTCACCACTGACAGAAAGAAGCCCTTGCACGTCATTACCCATTTCTGCAATTGCACCTTTAAAATTCAAATCGACTAAGCGTGAATCAACCTCAGTGCTTACATTAAAGGTTTCGCCTTCAATCGCTTTAACAGGTGTATCTAGCGTGACATCTAAATCAAAGCGCTCACCCATATAGGTAATACCGCCTTTTAATTCTAAGGTCTTGCGAAGAGAAGGTAGTAAGATGGCTAACTCTAAATCGCTTATCTGTTGCTTTGCTCCGGTTTTACCATCTAGATAAGTGAAAGTACCACCGTAGATTGCCACTTCACCAAGTTCGATATCAAAGTTATCTGGTAAGTTAACAGCGCCAGAACTCTTTTGCTGCTCTGTCTGTGGTTGCTCAGCAACCGCATCAAATAGTTGCCAGTTTGCTTTACCATTTTTATCGGTTTCTAACAAAATCGTTGGTTCGTTAATCACAAATTTATCAAGCTTAAACTCACCGCCAAATAACGACATCCACGGGATACGGATAGCAAGTTGCTGCATGCTTGCCATATCTTTTTGCGAGCCTGTTTGCATATTGGCAAAGTGCACATCATTCAATTCGAGTTTTAATGATGGAAATACCGACAGCTTTTTATCGCCATTAATAGTCAGACTACGACCTGTGGTTTGTTCTACTTGCTCCGATACTTTATTAAATATCGCGTCTGTAGGTATTAGGAATGGTGCAGCGACTACCAATGCAATCAGTAATACGAAGATGACACCAACGATTTTCAGTAAGGTTTTCATAATCATCCTTAAAAATGGGCAAACAATGTTCTTATCATAGCGGGAGTTAGGCGTAATTGCATTGCCGAACACACAAAAAGGTTTGTAAACAAGCTTAGGTACAAGAATATGAATCAGCGCTGAAACTTTTTGATACCTACAGGTTACAAAAAGTTCTTGACCAAATGATACCCTAGGGTTATATTGATACCTGTAGGTTACATTTGAGTTTAAAATAAAAGGAAACGATTATGTCTATGCAAGATATCAAAACGGAAGAAAAGTTTATGAGTCATAACGCATGGTTTTCTATATTCATGGGAGTCACGTTATTAATTATTAGTGTTTACCCAATGCTCAAGCAAACATCAGCACCGTTACTGTTTATTGGCGGTACCGCATTTTTAGGCTCTTTCTTTATGTTTGTGATTAGAGGGGGATTTACATGGAAACTTGGTTATCGCCTTACGTATAAGGATGAGTTTTTAAATACGATTGATACCATCGCTTATAAACATGTAGTGCTTGGATTGCTTTTTAGCATGGGGGCTATTTTTTTATTCTCTGATGAACTTGCTTTAAATGTATCTCATAGCATGATGGCCACATTTTACCTTGCTTTGATGTGTTTGATATATGGCGTATCAATTCTTTGGCAAAGTAGAGACTAGGTATAAAAGTGCAAAATAGTATCGCTAAATTCCGCAAAGAAAAGGGGTTATCGCAGCAAGAACTTGCTGATGCCATTGCAGTATCACGTAAAACCATTAGCACAGTTGAAACAGGCCGCTTTATACCCTCAGTGATTATCGCGTTAAAAATTGCTGCTCACTTTGAACTCAGTGTTGAGCAATTATTTACACTCGATGACAATGATTAATTAACCACGTTAGTCGCAATCTTACTTATAAATTATCAGTAAGATTGCATCATTTTATTACTTCGGTATGATGCACGACCCTGTTGTTTTTGCACCCTGTGTACTAAAATTAAACAACCCAATTTGGTCAAAACTGGAGTATCGATTAAGCATGAAGAAACTGCTTATTTCACCGTCAAAAATGGCGCTTGGCGAGCAAGAAAGTCAAATTTATCAAAATATCCTCAAGCAAGCCTCTGATATCAGCTTAAACCTTATGGCAGTTAAAGTAGAAAACCACCCTGAAGACTTTTTAGGTTGGTGCTATGAGCTATTAAGTGCAAGCCGTGATCGCATTAACTACGATCTGTTAGAAGATAAGCAATTACCCACTCTTAAAAAACTTCATGACTTATTAATTTCTGCAATCAGTTTTTTGCAGTTAAAAACACTAAGGGTTGCGCCATGGCCTGTTATTGCAGGCTTCATCGAGCAGCATAAAGAGCTTGTAGCCCTTGATGAGCAACTACGCTTAGCTAATTACATTGCTGCAATTAAATCGCAATCCCTAAAAGAGATGATCCCAGAAGACCGTTTAGCGTTTTCAGGTAAACACAGTGCCTCGCTTGATCCAAGTAGCTATAACTTCGACGTTGAATGGTTTGCTTCTACTAAGAACGCAAAAGGTTTCCACCAAATGTTGAGTGATTTACCAGGTGCATTCGATGAGGCGCTTGTACACATTCCACTTGATGGTGAAGTAACGCAAGAACATTATCAGCATTTTATGGTTGCTTACTTCATGGCATTTAATGGCAGCGATGAAAAGCCAACGCTTGCTCCTGCTACTCGCTTGCTTGCGATGCGCCGACCTGACGTGTTTACACCAATCGTAAATAGTAAACTTGATGCCCTTTGTGCGGCATTAGGCATTACTAAGCTTAATAACCGTGATTTTGAGCGCTACTGGCAAGATGTTGTTGAAGCCATTCATAGCATGCCTTGGTTCAAAATGGCCAGTGCAGCAAATGAGCTTGAACAATCTCTGGTTGAAATCAAAGCCCTATTGCCTTGCTTCTTTTATTATGCAGATAAAAGTACCGCAGATAACTCTAACTATATTAAGTTGTTAAACAAACCTAAGAGTACCACAAGCTCAGCAGGTAAAAAGACCGTACGCCGTGGCAAAGAATCAGCAGAGATACTGGTGGACCGAGCATTAGCAAGTGATGATATCCCTGAACATATCAAAGCTAAGCGCGATTCAATCATCAGTGAAGTTGAAAAAGGCCGCAGTGTTGAAGAAACCATTACTCTAATGCGTGCAATTTTCGGCTAAGTTACTCTCAAATAAGCAAAACCCGGTTGCTTCGCAATTGTGCAACCGGGTTATTTTTTGCACCACACATGTGCGCATGAACAATTCAAATAACCATCCTTTTCACAATTAAATAAGTTTAAAAGCCTGTTTTTAAAGACTTTAAGCATAAAATATCCCGCTCAAAATTAACTTGGCACAACCAGTGCAATATCGTATCCAGACAACACATAGAAAATGTCCTCAAATAATAACCAGACTGCAATCTGAAAATGGGACAAAATCAACATAACAACAGGATACAGAAACATGCTAAAACTAAAAAAAACGGTCGCAGCAAGCGCCCTTGCGCTATTAACCTTGAGCTCAACATATAGCTACGCAGAAGTCACAGCAAACGCTGCGGCAACTTCAAACTACTTATGGCGTGGTCAAGAGCAAGGCGGTGGTGATGCTGCAATCCAAGGTGGTATCGACTACGCAAGTGAATCTGGCTTTTATGCGGGTACTTGGGTATCGAATGCTAGCTGGGCTGACGACATGACTTACGAGCTAGACCTTTATGCTGGTTTTGGCGGTGAAATCAATGAAACCTTTAGCTACGATGTTGGCTACATTTATTATGCATACCCAGATGCAGCGTCTTATACAGATGCAGACTTCTCAGAAATCTACGGTAGCATTAGCATGGGTAGCTTCACCTTTGGTGCAGCAGTCCTAGCAACATCAGCAGCAAGCGGTGACGGTACAGATTTTGGTGACTCTCTATATTTAAATGCTGACTATAGCTTCCCAGTTGGCAGTACCGGTGCAGAAATGGCCCTTCACTTAGGTCATTACTCAGGGGATTTCATTGGTGATGATGACATCATCGACTACGGTGTTTCAGTGTCGAAAGACGGCTTTACTTTCGGTCTTTCAGACAACGACATTGATGGTTCAGATGTAAAAGTGTACGTCGCTTACGCGGTTGACTTCACTTTATAAAGAATGTGTTACTTGCTGCAACACGAAGGGCCGTTAAGGCCCTTTTCTCGTTTTGGGCTATGTATTAAGGCACACTATGACCGGTTGAGCCTTGCCAAATACGATACCATTGTTCACGGTTCATAGTAAGCTGCTTAGCTTCAACAGCTGATTTAACACGCTCAATATTACCCGTACCAAGTACCACAGACGGTGCACTTGGGTGCATTAACAGCCAAGCATAAACAACTTGATCAATGGCTGTGGCGCCAATTTCAGCACCAACCTGCTCCAACACTGTACGTAAACGCACCGCTTTTTCATCATCACTTGAGAATATACGACCCCCAGCTAATGGTGACCAAAGCATAGGTTTGATATCGAGCAATTGGCATTGGTCTAAGCTGCCATCATCAAGGGCTTTCATCTCGTAAGGTGAAAACTCAATTTGATTAGTTACAAGCTCAAAGTCTAAACGCGACTGCAACAAGCTAAGTTGCGATGGGGTGAAATTAGATACACCAAAATCAATCACGTCACCATTTGCTTTTAGGGTATTAAATGCTTGTGCCATTTCATCGGCGTTCATCAAGTAATCAGGGCGATGGATAAGTAATACATCTAAACGATCGGTGTTAAAGTTTTTAAGTGACTGCTGTGCTGAGGCAATTATATGCGCGGCACTTGAATCATAATGATTTGCTTTGCCTTGTAACCCTAGGCTTGCAAACGCAGGCTTAATACCGCATTTAGTGATTATTTTGATTTCATCACGAATACTTGGTTTTAGTTTAAGCGCTTTACCAAATTCGGCTTCACAACCGTACTCACCGTAGATGTCAGCGTGATCGGTATGTGACACACCCATTTCAATTGCATTTTCTAAAAAACTTAAGCATTGCTGTGGCGTTACCTGCCAATCTAACAAGCGCCAGAATCCTAATACCAACTCATCAATACAACGACCTTTGCTATTCACCATAACGACCTACTATTCCTAATAAATTCGACTCAAATTAATCCTTAAACCATATCACAGATTTACTAATCACAGCTGTTAACATACAGTTACAAAACAAATTGCTAATTTGTTACTAAACAGGATATTTTAGTACCTAAAAACAAATGTTATAAAACAAGGAATAAAAAATGAAATCATCAAATGTCATGACCGCATTGGTTGATATTTTTATCAGCCCGAGCAAAGCCTTTAATGGCTTAAAAGAAGCAAAAGGTTGGTCTTTTGTTGCCTTTATTTTACTTGCCGGCATCCTCGCTGCCAGCATGTTTGCTTTTTACAATAAAGCTGACCCGCAGTTTTTAATCGATCAACAAGTGGCAGCGGCCAGTGTTGATGCCACCATTGCAGAACAAAAAATGATTCGCCAAAGCATGGAGCAAACCATAGATATGCAAGTATGGTTTGCTATATTTGGTGGCATCATTGGTTTGGCTGTTATTAATGCTCTAATGGCAGGCTACTACCTATTTGTATCTAAGCAAGATCCAGAAGCTAACTACGGTTATGGTGCGTGGTATGGCTTTGGTGTGTGGACCATGATGCCAATGATTATCTCAAGTCTTGGTTTACTCATCTTAGTATTAACTGCGAGTACCGACCAAATCTCACAGACGTTATTTAACTATGCTTCGATTAACCAACTTTTAATTGGTTTAGAAATTGGCCACCCATTTTACACCTTACTTGAAAGTCTCAATATCTTTTCTATTTGGGGTATTTTCATCGCAGCTATCGGTTTAAAGAGCTGGACTAATTTCACTTTCAATAAAGCGCTACTGTTTGCAGCTCTACCAAGTATTGTTATTTACGGTATTTGGACTGTAATCGCTCTCGTTTAATTCTGCTTTGAGCGGCAATATGCCGCTCTTAACTACCAAGGAAGTAACATGAAAAAAGCCATTATTATTGGCCTCGCTGTTACGGCATTTGTCGCTTTACTGATTTCAAAACAAGTCACAGGCAATAAAGATGCACCAGAAATGCATATTGCAGAAGTTGAACAAGGCAATATTGCCGATTCAATTTTAGCCTCTGGCAACCTAGTCTTTAACACCCAAGTGCAACTGCGCTCAGAAGTGACAGGCCGTGTAGCGAAAGTGTTTGTAGAGGAAGGTGAAAGTGTCACTGAGGGCGATATTTTAATGCGCCTAGATACGACTGCGTTTGAATCTGAAGTTGCACGCAACAAGGCCGTGCTTCGCGCAACCGAAATCGATATTAAACATAGCGAAACCCGATTAAAAAATATTGAGCGCCAATTAAGCCGCCAAAAAGAGCTTTATGAAGTTGGCCTTGCTGGCCAAGAAGTGTATGAAAACCTACAAAATGCCCGCGATCTAGCAAAAATAGATATTGAAGCAAAACGTGAAGCTTACAACCAAGCCCAAGCATCGTTATTGATTGCTGAAGACCGTTTAAATAAAAGCGTGTTTCGCGCTCCAATGAGTGGCCTACTTGCTTCGGTCAATATTAAAGAAGGTGAAACTGTTATTGCCGGAACAACTAACATTATTGGCTCAGACCTGATGTTAGTAGCAGACCCCAGCGCAATATTAGCCGAGCTTCGAGTGGATGAGACCGATATTGCCGGTATCAAATTAGACCAACATGCAGATATCTATGCCGCCGCTTACCCAAATCAACCTTTCACTGGCAAAGTAATAAACATTGGCACATCAGCAAAAAATCAAGCCGGTTCTCAGGGCTTATCATTTAAAGTCAAAGTACTGCTTGATGCCACTGACCGCCAGCTTTATGCCGGAATGAGCTGCCGCGCAGAAATCGCCACAAGCATTGCCGAAAATGGCTTAAAACTGCCTATTGAAGCTATTCAAAAAGAGGATGATAGCTACTTTGTCTGGAAGCTTAATGCAGATAATACAGTAACTAAAACAGCGGTAACGGTAGGTATTTCTTCAGATATCGAACAAGCACTAACCAGCGGTGTTGTTAAAGGAGATCGTATTGTTATCGGCCCTGCTAGACCACTTAGCTCACTAAAAGAGGGTGATACGGTAGCCGTTAAAAACAGCCCTGAAAAAGGTGCTAACTAATGTCTGCGGTGATCAAACTCAGTAATATCAATAAACAATACAAAATGGGCGAACAAGTTTTCAAAGCCCTTGATGATATTAATATTGAAATTGCACAAAATGAGTATGTTGCCATCATTGGCCCTTCTGGCTCAGGTAAATCAACCCTGATGAACTTGCTTGGCTGCTTAGATACTCCCACCAGTGGTGACTACTATTTAAAAGATAAGCTAGTAAAGCGCATGACCGAAACGGAGCTTGCTCATCAGCGTAATGAAAGTGTTGGCTTTATTTTTCAAAGTTTCAATTTATTACCACGAGCATCCGCTCTTGAAAATGTTATGCAGCCTTTGGTGTATCGATTTATTTCTGCCAAAGAGCGAAAGCAACAAGCGCTCGAATCATTACAACGGGTTGGTCTTGGCGATAAGGTAAACCACCTTTCAAGCCAGCTTTCTGGTGGCCAACGGCAACGTGTCGCTATAGCTCGCGCACTCGTTACTAAGCCCCACATTCTACTTGGTGATGAGCCTACCGGTAACCTAGATAGTAAAACCACCACTGAGATCATGGCGTTGTTTGATGAGCTTCATAACGAAGGGCACACCATCATTTTGGTTACTCATGAACAAGATATTGCTGATCACTGCCAACGTGTTATTCGCTTAGTTGATGGCAAGGTTGTTAGTGATACCCGTAAAGGCGAAGGAACAAGACAACATGTTTAAATCTGCTATCGCTGTAATGGAAGGTACAAAAGCCGCACTGATGGCAATTAAAGCCAATGCGATGCGCAGTGCCCTTACCTGCTTAGGCATTATTATTGGTGTTGCAGCGGTTGTTACCGTGGTGGCAGTGATGCAAGGGTTTACCAAGCAAATTAATGATCAGCTTGCTGATATGTCTCCCGATGTCACCAATATAAAACCTTACACTAGCGTAGAAAAAGAAATGGTAGGTCAACAAGCAAAGTTAACCTACAGCGACTTTTTAACTCTAAAAGCACGCGTAAAAGAAGCCGAAACCTTTACTGCGCTAATGTTTACTTGGCGCTTTTCTGGTGCAGCAGAGTATGGCAATAAAAGTCATGCTTCACGGGTAATGGGCACCGAGCAAGACTACCAAAAAGCTTATCGCACCTACCCAGAACTCGGGCGGTTTATTCACGCAGAAGATGATGAAAAACGTCGTCGAGTAGCGTTTATTGGACCTTCAATTATCGAAAAGCTTAACCTACCTGAAAACCCTGTAGGTGAATATATCAAACTCGGTGGTGAGTGGTTTCGCATTATTGGCGTTGCTGAAAAACAAGGTAGCTTATTGGGATTTGACCAAGACGATTACATTAATATTCCGATAAGTACCATGAGTGCGTTAGAGGGCGGCAGTGTTGATACTAATGTGCAAATGATGTTTCGTTTAAAAGACGATGCTAACGAAGTGCAAGTACTGGCTAAAATTCGCCGCATCTTACGCCAATTACATAAACTAAAAGACGGCGAAGATGACGACTTTGAGTTTGAAACCGCCGAAAAAGCCCGTGCTAATATCGATAAGTTTACTGGTAGTGCTACCGCAATTACCGCGGGGATAGTGGGTATCAGCCTGGTAGTTGGTGGTATCGGAGTGATGAATATCATGCTGGTTTCGGTAACAGAGCGTACGCGTGTGATCGGCACCTTGAAAGCATTAGGGGCAACACCTGGCTTTATTATGCTGCAATTTTTAGTTGAAGCGGTGGTGCTATCACTTTTTGGAGGCTTAATTGGTTTAGCGATAGGGTATGGTGCTGCGGCACTAATATCAGTGTTAGTGCCGAGCATGCCAGATGCCTACATACCGGGTTGGGCGATTATGCTGTCATTTGGCTTTACTTCATTGATTGGTATTGTGTTTGGCTTAGCGCCCGCTATTAAAGCGGCACGCTTAAACCCAATTGATGCACTGCGTTATGAATAACTAGTCTGGCTTATAAGGTACTTGAGCGCAGCTTATTTCAACTGTTTTCGGGTACCAAATAGGCCCAACTTGGTTTACTGCAGCTTCAGCTAGACCATTGGTGAACGACTTATAAGTGTGAACAGTTTGCCATTCGGAATCAGGGCACTCCTCAGATAGGTCGACAGGCTTTGAACCTTCGTAAAGCGCTGCGGCAAAGTTATGATGCCATTGCTCTGTTGCAGGCGCTTTATTGGCTTGTGCAGCACTGCCATTATCAAAGTAGATATTTGTGCAACCACTTAAGGTTGCTACTAACACTGTTGTTACTAGTAGGCTTTTCATAGTTGTTGCTCCTGTGCTTGTTGCTCACACCATACTTTTACTGTGTGAGGAGCATAAATTCCGAGTGTAACGAGTCCTAATGCGCCATCAGCGAATGTTTGTTGCGATTGCATTTGGGCAACTTTTTTATCTTGGCAAATAGCCTTTACATCAACGCGTTCTTCACCAACGAGGCCCCACAAAAAGAATGGGCGGCTATCTTGGTAATCAGCTTTAGTGGCTAATTTATTGGTTGTTTTTTCTGGCACTATGGTGACTGATGAACACGCTGTCACCGATAAGGCAAGCAGCATACAGGCCATTTGTTTCATGAGTAGTTCCTTTGTCTGAGTTGTTAAGCTCAGTAAGTATAAGAATATGAGTACTCATTTTGGGTAAGAAAGCGTATAGAAATTGTAGGAAATACTACAGTTTCTAACATTTAGCCTTTGAACTAAACTGGGGCTATCGACGACTAACTCTTGAGAAAAGTAACTAAAGGTCATTATGACGGCATATCTGCGTATATTTTTATTACTTGTGTGTTTGAGTGTGCTGTCTTGGTATAGCTTTTCAAGCGATCCTAGCTCTGATGAGCAACAAGGTATAACCAAAACCGCTGTGAACCTTGCAAATTGCCAACAGCAATTAGCGCAAAGCCGCATGCAAACTTATGCTGAACATTATATTTTGCCCTATCAGTTCAAGTTATTGAGTTGGAATATCTACAAAGCACAAATAGATGGCTTACTCACAGATTTGCAAAAGCTAAATGCCGATGCTGATATTGTGTTACTACAAGAAGCTATCGAAGAACCTGCACTTACAAAGCTCAAACCCTATTGGCGCTTTGCTAAAGGGTATAAGAGTGGCGGCGTGCAATCAGGGGTTATGACACTCAGCCGCTGGCCAGCTACTGTGCATTGTACACTCACCCATAAAGAGCCTTGGCTACGTAGCCCAAAAGCCACCAATATTGTGGAGTATGCGCTGCCAGATCAACAGTTATTACTGAGTATTAACCTTCATGCCATTAACTTTACGATTGGCGTAAGTGACTTTAAGCAACAGCTCGACGATGCAGCCGCTATTATGCGAACGCATAAGGGCCCAATCGTATTTGCCGGTGATCTCAATACCTGGAGTGATGAGCGTCAAGCCTTATTACAGCAAACATTAACCCAACTAGGTTTGCACGAAGCTATCTATTTAGATGATAAGCGCACCAAAGCATTTGGATTAGCACTTGACCAAGTGTGGGTGCGTGGTGTCAAAATAGAAACAACCGTTGTGCCTGAGCTTGCAAGCTCAGATCATAACCCAATTATTGCAACCCTGACGATAGAGCATCAAACGCTATGAGATTATGTATGAGAGGATATTGGTTTATCGCGTTAATATTATTGAGCATTAGCCAATTCAGTGATGCAGCCACCCCCGAACAAGAGATAAATCACCTCATTGATTTTGTTGCTAAAAGCGATGCCGTATTTATTCGCAACGGCACAGAGCACTCAAGCCAAGATGCTGCCGAACACCTTGCTATGAAGTATCGAAAAGCGACCCGCTATGCAAAAACTGCAGAAAAATTTATCGAAAACCTAGCGAGTAAAAGCTCATGGAGCGGTAAGCCCTATAAAGTAAGACTCAGCAATGGGTCGTTACTCAATGCAAAAGATTGGTTGAGCAATGAATTAAAAGAGTACCGCCGAAACCAACATATTCATAATTAAAATCATCAACACACAAGAAGCGAAAAGCCATGCAAGAACACAAAAATCAGCCACTCAACGACTTTATTGAGTACCCTCATGACGAGATGCTAAAACGCGCCGAAGAGTTTTTAGCCGTGAGTCAGCGTCGCCACAGTATTCGCAGCTTTAGCGACCGCCCAGTGCCAAAAGAAATAATCGAAACCTGTATTAGAGCGGCTGGCACTGCACCGAGCGGTGCCAATCATCAACCTTGGCACTTTGTAGCAATACACAGCAGCGATGTGAAAAAACAAATTCGAGAAGCCGCTGAAAAACTAGAGCGCTCATTTTATGAAGGTCGCGCAGGTGAAGAATGGTTAGATGCCTTAAAACCACTTGGCACAGATGCCAGTAAGCCCTACCTTGAGCATGCGCCTTGGCTAATTGCCGTGTTTAGTCAAAAGAAAGGCGGTATTTCTGCCGATGACAAAAATACCAATTACTATGTTCATGAATCTGTTGGCCTAGCAACCGGCTTTTTAATTCAAGCACTACACAGAGCTGGCCTTGCAACCCTTACGCATACACCAAAGCCAATGAGCTTTTTAACCGAAATTTGCGGCCGCGATAAAGATAATGAGCGCCCTTACATGCTGCTAATTGCAGGCTACCCAGGAACAGATGCAACCATCCCTGAGCATGCCTTAGTGAAAAAGTCGCTAGACGAAATAGCGACCTTTATTTAGCTTTAAAATCAACAGCCAGCACATCACCCGGGTTTAAACCTGAAACGATGTGCTGCTGGCCATTGACCATTTCGCCAAGCCGCACATAGCGGCGCACTATCTGATTATTTTCAAGTAAATAGACCATACTCAATTGGCCATATTGGTGCACCCAGCTTGATTCAATCAACACCCCTTTTTCAGTGGCGAGCGGTAATTGTAATTGCGCATAAAGCCCAGGCATTAACCCAGTTTGCGCATCTGTTTCTAAACGGATTTCCATACTACGCGCAGCACTATCAGCAACAGGCACAATTTCTGTCACTGTGGCAGGCATTGACGTAGATAAAGCAGGTAGTTTAACCGTTAGAGTTTGCCCAACATTCAACTTAATTGCTTGTTGTTCTCTGACATTAAATGCTAATTGCAATTGCTGTGGGTTATAAAGTGCGAGTAATGGCGTGCCAGGAGTTGCGGTATCGCCAGGCTCTGCAAAACGTTCAACCACGACACCTGAAATCGGCGCTTTAATTTGCGTAAAACTCAATGCAACTTGCGCTTGTGTTTGCTGCTGCTTAGCAATTGCTAGGTTCGCTGTTAAGTTATCGAACCTTGCTTTTGCATCGTCGTATTCGCTAACAGATACCAAGCCTTGCTTGTATAAGTCGTTAATACGCTTTAGTTGTTTCTCAGCTTGAGTCAGCGAGGCATTAATTGCATTTATTTGTGCTTCGCTTTGAGCAAGTCCTGCTTTAAAGTCATCTTGCTGCAAGGTAATTAGCACGTCACCTTGTTTTACAGTATCGCCAGCGCGTACATTTAAACGCTCAACTTGTGCCATTACACGAGAAGAGATTTGCGTATTTTGTTTTGCAATCACGGTGCCCGGTACAACTTCATCACGTGCAATATCTGCCAGTGTCACAGTCACTAACTGACCAGTGTAATCATTTGCTGATGGGTTTTTCATGCCTGCGGCTTGCTTATCAGAAAAACTGCCCGCCATGTAAAGTACCGCCACAATAATCACTGATAACGCGATGATTGAACCAATAAGTTTCGATTTACCCTGCATGAGCTTGTTCCTCTTTGGCTGCATCCTTTGCAAACACTAAATAATAAACCAGCGGCACAACAAATAATGAGAACAATGTTGATGCCACAATACCAAAAATAATTGCGATCGCTAGACCGCTAAATACCGGATCTAGGGTGATCACCAAGTTACCTAATAAGGTGGTTCCCGCTGTGAGTAACACAGGGCGCATACGCACGGTGCCTGCGGCGATTAAAGCCTGTTTAATTGCCATACCTTGGCCGCGAGCTTGATTTATAAACTCAACTAAAATAAGTGAGTTACGAACCACAATACCGGCAAGTGCAATCATGCCTATCATGGCTGTTGCGGTGAATAGCACCGGCTCTGGAGCACCAGCAATACTGCGCTCTCCAAATTGATTTAATAGCCAAAAGCCCGGCATGATCCCTATTACGGTTAATGGAATAGCCGACATGATGATCAGTGACAAACTCGCAGAGTGTGTTTGAATGCGTAAGATGATGAAAATTGCAGTGAGCGCAAACGCAAAGGCAATACCCATATCTCTGAATACATCAATGGTAATTCGCCATTCACCTTCACCACTAAAGGTCACGTCAGTGCCAGCAGGTAATTGCCAAGCTTGGCTACCACCATTGTTGAAAAAGTGCCTACTTTGCCAATCTGTTTGGCTAAATTCGTCAGCGCTGATGCCTAAGTCGGCATTGACGTCAGCAATAATTTCAGCGGGTGTACGGCCATTTAGCTCAGCCATAACATACACAACATTACGCTGATCTTTACGCATAATTGGCTTAGCAACCTCTTGATGCTGAAATTCACCTAACTCAGATAGCGCCACCAGCGGACGCGGTGCACTTTGCAGCCCAAATTCGTCACTGGTTTTTGCAAGCTCCCTATCACCACGAACTTGTAATGCCAGCAATTGAGCAAATTGGTTACGGTCTTGATATGGCAGTTGCAGTTTTATATCGACAGGATCTGTTTCGCCGCTAACATATAACACCCCAGCATTTTGCCCATGCGAGGCAATGGCTAAGGTCTGGGCAATATCTTGCGTAGAGACCGCCGACAATGACGCTTTACTTTTATCAGTAACAAAACGTTGTAACGGCGCATTGGCAGCAATACTGGTATCAACCTCAACCACATGCGGCTCTTGCTTTAATCTTGCTGCAACGGCAAGGGCTGCTTGATAGTGAGTGTCTGTATCAACAAATGGCTCACTGTAAACTTCGGCCACTAAGGTACTTAAAACCGGCGGACCAGGTGGTACTTCAACCACTTTAATTACAATGCCATCGGTTGCCAGTGGCGCTAATGCGGCACGCAAGCGCATGACCACGCCATGAGATTGATGATCACGCTCAGTTTTATCAAGCAGTAATACTCTGAGCTCAGCTAAATTAGCAGCTTCACGTCGATAATAACCACGCACCATACCATTAAAGTCCATGCTTGATGGCTGACCAACGTAGGCTGCCGCCTCGCTTACTTCATTTAATTGCCAAGTGATGGTTTGTACTTGTCGAGTAAAAGCGGCGGTTTGCTCAAGGCTTGTGCCTTCTGGCATATCAATTAAAACTTGCAACTCGTTTTTATTATCAAACGGTAATAGCTTTAGAGGTACTGCACGCATTACGGGTAGCATGGCACTGGCGACAAACAAGGCTAATGTGGTCCATAGAACGAGTTTGGCGCGGCCTTTAGACTCAAGTAATGGTGACAATATGCGCTCGTATAAGCTATGGGGATTAGCTTCTAGTTGCATGCTGTCATCGACTGGCGCTTTAAGTAATTTCATGGCTAACCATGGCGTGACAAAAAATGCCACTATGGTTGAAACCATCACACTGACCGGTACATTGAATGCCATCGGTGCCATATACGGCCCCATCATGCCGGTGATAAATGCAAGTGGGATAAATGCCACCATAATGGTCAATGTAGACATAAACAGCGCCACACGAATTTCGCTCATGGCATCAACTATGCGTTGTTTTTTATCGCCTTTTTTTGTTAAAAAGCGACTTATGTTGTCTATCCCAGTAATGGGATCATCAACCAATAAACCTAAAGAAAGTATTAATGCAAACAGCGTGACTCGGTTAATCGTATAGCCAAAGGCAAAATCAAGTGTCAGGGTGATGCCGTAGCAAATAGGTACCGCTAGCCCCACAACAATCGCTGGTCGCCAACCTAAAAATACGCCAACAAAAATAACCACGGTAAATACCGCAAACACTAAGCTCGATGTAAGGTTATTTACTTTTTCATTCGCGGTTTGGCCATAGTCACGCAGTACGGTGTAGCCCAGTTCATCTGGTAGTAGATTAGCCGATAAGCTATCCATCATGCTGTGCACTTCATTGGCTACAGCTACCGCATTGGTACCTGCTTGTTTAGCGACACTAATTGTGACTAAAGGAAGTTGTTGCTGATTATCTGATTGAGCCAACCATTGATAACTTTGTGCTTCGCTTGGCCCATCACTCACCTGGGCCACATCACTTAGGTAAACACTCTTACCATTAACCACATTGACAACAAGCCGTTCAATCGCAGATTGAGAGCGTAAAACATCACCCACTTGTAAGGCGATTTGCTGCTTACCCTCAACAACGCTGCCCACATTCACTAATTGGTTAGATACGCTAAGCGCATAATACACATCAGTTAGGGTTGTTTGATGTGCAGCAAGGGCACTTGCATCAAGGTTAATCGTTAATTGACGAGTTCTACCTGCAATCACTTTCACTTCGCTGGTATTTTCGATGCGCTGTAAACTGTTAGCGATTTCGTTAGCAAAGCGAGTTAGTTGGTAATCATCGTAAAGTTTTGGATCTTTACTAAATAAGCCCAGCATCACAATGGGTACATCGTTCACTTCAACCGGACGTATTTGCCATGAGCTGATCACTGACGCCATCGTGTGTTGATAGCTATAGAGTTTAGCGTAAGTGTCGAGGATGGCTTGCTCACGGTCGTGACCAACTTCAAAGCGAAGAGTGACAACAGCAGCATTACTTTGTGTAGTCGAGTAAATATGCTCAACGCCCGTCAATTGCGCTAATAACTTCTCCAATGGTTCAGTTACCAGCCTAGCTACTTCTGGCGCTTCGACGTTTGGCGCTGCCACATATATATCAAGCATAGGAACCACAATTTGCGGTTCTTCTTCACGGGGTGTTTGCTTTAGTGCCATTAGGCCAAGCAGCACCGACATAATAAAAATAATGACAGGGAGTCGGCCGCTCAAGCTGTTTTTTACTGCATTATCGATAGCATTCATTGCTTAATTACCTTTGCAAAATAAGCCATGTAAGGTCGCTAGGATTGATACCACGTTTTCATCCACTACGCGGTAATAAATAGTTTGGCTTTCGCGTCGAGTAGCAACTATCCGAGCTTTTCTCAGCGCCGCTAAGTGTTGCGATAATGCTGACTGCGCCAATGGCACTGCTTCATTTAATTCGCTCACGCTCATTTCACCATCTTGCAGCGAACATAAGATCATCAAGCGATTTTTATTCGCCAATATCTTTAGCATTTGCTCTGCTTGTTCCACATTGTCGGCCATAGCCGCAAAATCGATGTTCATAATCACACTACTCTATATTCTTAAAATACCGCTAAAGTATAGATTGATATATTAGAAAAGTCTAATATTAGAATTTACTAATGTAGAATTATCTAATATATTAAATACATCACTCTGTTATCGAGGTCTTATTATGAAACTAAATGACGCGCTTCGCCTAATTGCTGGTGTAATGATCTGTATTTCATTGTTGCTACAACAGTTTCACAGTCCGCTGTGGATTTGGTTTACGGTATTTATTGCTCTAAACTTAATTCAATCGGCATTCACTAAGTGGTGCCCAATGATCACCATTTTACGCAAACTTGGCATGGAGGATTAGTATGCTGACCCCAATTCCTGACTTAATGAAAATTATTGCCCCAAACCAGCGCCGTATTAGCGCTGACCAAGCAAAACAAGAATTAAGCGAAAACCACGGTTTATTAATAGACGTACGAGAACCTGCTGAGCACGCAACTAAAGCAGCAACAGGTGCAATTAATATCCCACGTGGTGTACTTGAAATGAAATTAATGGAAATTGAAAAAGACCCTACAAGGCCTATTTACTTACACTGTGCAAGTAGTGCCCGTGCCACACTCAGTGCCGAAGCTCTGACTCGTGTTGGCTACGAAAATGTCACTGTAATCACCTGTAATGCCGAACAAATTTGTCAGGTGTTTTAACTTCATAGAACAGTAACACTGGTCGGATAAGCTCGTACTTTTCTACTTATAGGTACAGAGCAATGACTTTTACGCGCAGACGCTTTTTAAAAGCATCGGCGGCTGGTTTTGGAGCCGCCGTTTTATCTTTTGGTTTAACGGGCTGTAGTCTTAATGACGATGATGACGAAACCACAAAGCAAATCCCTGTCAGCTTTGATCACGGTGTTGCCAGTGGCGACCCGCTCGCTGACAGTCTCATTATTTGGACTCGCATAACTCCACTTGAAAACGTCACGAGTGTTAACGTTGTTTGGCAAGCCTCAACAGATGCTAACTTTACAACCATTAGCCATGATGGCGAAACACAGGTAAGCGATGCAACCGACTTCACCTTAAAAGTTGATCTGCAAGGTCTCGATGCCAACACTACCTATTACTACCGCTTCATAAGTAATGGTAAAACCTCACCTACTGGAGCAGGTAAAACGCTTCCAACCGACAACATAGAACAAGTAAAATTTGCCGTTGTCTCTTGCGCTAACTATCCTGCAGGCTACTTCCATGTATATGGTGAAATCGCAAAACAAACCGATTTAGATGCAGTACTGCACTTAGGTGACTACATCTATGAATATGGTAATACAGGTTATGCCACTGAAGATGCCGCCGAACTTGGCCGTTTATTACCTGATGACAATAGCGATGAAATCATTTCTTTAGCGGATTATCGCAAACGTTACGCCCATTATCGTAAAGACGATAACTTGCAAGCTGCCCATAGTCATTGTGCATTTATTACTGTTTGGGACGACCATGAAATAACTAATGATACATGGCATAGTGGCGCTGAAAATCACAACGACGGCGAAGGTGAATTTAGCGAGCGCAAAATGCATGCGTTACAAGCCTACTTTGAATGGATGCCTATCCGCAATGTTGCCGATAAAGAACGTATTTATCGACGCTTTGAGTTTGGTAATTTAGTTTCATTACACATGCTCGATACCCGTGTTTTAGCTCGCGACGAGCAAGTTAATTATGCGGATTTCGACTTAACCAGCAGCCAAGGACAAACTGACTTTGTTGCAGCAATTAGCTCACCTACTCGTGCTCTATTAGGTAACGAGCAACTTACATGGCTGACTGATGGTTTAACGACAGCAACAACACAATGGCAAGTACTTGGGCAACAAGTGCTGATGACCAAAATGCATTTGCCATTCGAGATTTTACAGTTACTAGTGAATATTCAAGTGACTCAAGCAAACGGTGCTGATCCATCTGCATTACTTGCTCAAGCAAATACCTTATTTAGTGAGCTTGCGCAAATTAAAGGGCGCGTATTAGCTGGTGATCCAACAGTTACTAGTGAGCAGCGAGCACGCGTAGAAACAACAGCGCCTTATAATCTTGATGCATGGGATGGCTATGCTTATGAAAGAGAGGTAATACTTGGGACTGCAATTTCTGCACAAAAGAACTTGGTGGTTTTAGCGGGTGACACGCATAACAGCTGGGCAGGACAATTAGTCACTGATGCAAGTAACCCTGTTTCTGCTAACGCTGCAGCTGGTGTTGAGTTTGCAACATCTTCGGTTTCTTCTCCTGGTCTTGAGAACTACTTAGCGTTAAATACGCAATCGAGTGAGGCTGTCGCACAAATTGAGCAAGTTATTGCATTACTGGTTAACGACTTAGCCTACAACAACTTAGTTGAACGCGGTTACTTAACGGTCACCTTTACTCAACAGCAAGCGCTTGCCCAGTGGCATTATGTAAGTAGCGTTAAAACAGCCGATTACACACTGCTTAACGAGCGTAAAAAAGCGCTCAGCGTACAAGCTGGTAGCTCTACTTTACAAATGGCTTAACGCTTTTCATCTAATAGCGTAACTAACATTTGCTCAATGTTTTTTACGCTATAAGTAAGTGATCGCAGCAGCTCTAACTGAGTATCTTCAGGTTGATGCTCAGGTTTAGTATTGCTGCTTTGAGTCATTTGATCTTTTTGTTTTAAGATTGCTTCACGAAACTTCTCAGCATCAACCACTCCGAGCAATGATACCAATGCACCTTGTCCTGATTGACCTGCCGTTTCAAAACTCAGTCGATAAAGGCCAAATTGACGCATTAAAGGACCTTGGCTAAGTGCCACATCGGTTATTTTTTCAAGTGGGATCGATTTTTCTTCTTTAAAGAATACACCGCGTTTTACCACTAACTTACGCGTTAGCAACGTGGCTGACATCGCCGCTAAAATACGCCCTGCCACCAGCCAGATTATTAACGCAACAATGGGAATGAAAGGGATACCTACCATACTAATCACACAGGTAAAAATACCCAGTAATAACCAATACTGTTTTACTTTTGGATCAAAGCTGGCACTCAATAAACTGGTTTCTGTCATCATAGGCTCCTTGATAAGTAGTTATGACAATATACAAACTTTTCATTAAATACAAAAAAAGCCGAGCAAAAGCCCGGCTTAAGGGTACTGCAGGGAAAGCTATTCCACTGCTTCAACCGTCACTGTTAATTTACTCAGATCAGGTCCTTGCACTGTAAAACGATAATCGCCAGCAGCTGCAATACTAAGGGCGATATTGGCGCCAACCGCTTCTAGTAAAGCCGCTTCGCCAAGCACAGCAACAGGGGCATCACCACTGCCACCGTAATCCACCGTATTCCAGTCTTCAGAAGCGACTTTAAACTCATAGTCATCGGCTTCTAATGTCATGGTGGTACTGTACATCGCATCACCAGCATAAATCAGTGGGTTATCTGTGCTCCAATCATTTACACTACCACGTAAGTACACTTGAGTTTCGCCAAACATTTCTGCATTGAATACAGTCATAAGTGGTTCTTCAAGGTTACTGGCATCAAAGACAAACTGATATTGACCATCACTTGCAATATCCATTGTCATATTTGCGCCTTTTACTGCGAGTAGTTTTTCAGTACCCACTGTAACTGCTGCACTACTTTCACCTGAACCATAATCCACCGTGTTCCAATCTTCAGAGGCCACTTTAAACTCATAGCTACCCGCAGTTAACTGTTTAGTGAAGGTATAAACACCTTTACCTTGATACATCAACTCATCACTGGTACCCCAATCGTTTAAGCTACCGCGTACATAAATTGGCGTACCAACAAATGGCTCTTCATTATAGATCTTAAGTACTGGGTTTTCGGTGTCTGTGGCATCGAATGAGAATACATAAACAGCATCCATTGCCGCCGTAAAGGTCATATTGGCACCACTGCGTGTCAGCGGCTCATCTTCACCTTCGATCACTTCAGCAACATCGGCAGAAAGCGCACCAAAATCAACGGTAGACCAATCTTCAGAAGCCACTTTAAATTCATAGCTACCTGCTGTTAGAGGAATGGCAATTTTGTACTCGCCATTACCTACATATTCAAAGCTATTTGTCGTACCCCAGTCATTTAACGAGCCACGAACATAAACTGTTGTGCTACCAAATGGCACAATATCTGGCGCACCCACAGTCGCATCGGCACTTAAGCCTTCACCTTGTGCATCACCTTGTGGTTTAACAAACACAGCAACAGTATATGGCGGAACATTAAAGGTACCTTCGCCTTCACCAGCCATAAAGCTTGCTGCGGACATACTTGAGTCAACACTCGCTTTTAAAACAGGGTGAAGCTCAAAACCCGCAGCCGTTGATACCGTATGCGATAAGCTTTGCTCAGTGCCGTTCATCACCACGACAATGGCATCGTATTGGCTATCTAGATCAGTCAAACCAACACCATCATCGATACTCATCACGACTAAGCCTTGCTGTTGACGCTTACCAATATTGTGGAAGCCAACGCGGTCTAAGATGTCTTGCTCTGTGGTTAAACTAAATAATGGGCTGGCACTACGAATTGCTAAGAATTCAGTAAATACATTACTTGCGTACTCAATGTCGCTTGCCATCGCTTGTGCATTAGGATTTGCTGAAATAGGCGCAATTTCGCTCCACTTCGCTTGGTTATCTTGCGCAGGAGGTAGGCCTACATTCCAGTTATTGGTATCCATACTGAAATCAACAAAGTTGAACCAATCACCAGAATCATAGCTGTTACGATCCATTGATTTAGAACGCAGCAGATCGGCACCCATTTGCATAAATGGAATACCTTGACTCATTAACGGCATAGCTAAAGCCATATTATGAACACGCACACGCTCTTCAATACTTAAGTTAGTGCCATGTTTATATTGCAGCTGATCCCATAGTGTTTCGTTATCATGCTTAGAGACATAGTTAATGCTGTCAGCCGGATCGAGTGCATAAGCCGCAGGCTGACCACTCCAGCTAAAGCTGCTGCCTTTTGCTGAATTACCTTTAAAGTCTTTAAGAATGTAGTTTTGTAAGTTACCTGCCAGTGATAAACGTAACGTATCTTGCTCAGATAAATTGCCATCTGTGGCATTATTACTAAAGAATGCACCACCGCGAATTGCCTCACGGATACGGTCATTAAAGGTGCCTACTTCAGTGCCAGCCATATCCATTTGTTTAGCTTGCACAAATAAACGGTTATCTGCGACTTCACCAAAGTTCCACCCTTCACCGTAAAAGTAGGTATCAGGGTCAACCGCTTGTACTGCACTAAGCGCGGTCATAATTGATGCTTTTGGCATATGCCCCATCACATCAAAGCGGAAGCTATCGTAACCAAAATCACGGGCTAGAATCACCATAGAATCAGCAACAAACTTATCCATCATGACATGCTCAGTAGCGGTATTTTCACAACAGGTTGAACGCTCAATATCACCAGAGGTTTCGTTGTATCTGTGGTAATAACCTGGTACCAGTTTATCGAACACTGATTTATCCCAAACACCTGATGAGGTCGTGTGGTTGTAAACAACATCAAGCACGACACGTAAACCAATTTCTTGTAAAGACTGGATCATCGCACGCGTTTCTTTAACTCGTGCAATACCTTCAGGCGATGAAGCGTAAGAGCCTTCAGGTGCAATAAAATGATGCGGATCATAACCCCAGTTAAAGCTATCAACACCACGCATTGCATTAGCAAGTGCTTGAGCATCATCAGAACCCGGTAGATATGACGCCATTAAATCAACAATTAAAGCGCTCTTGTCTTCGGTTTTACATGCATCGGCATCATCGCCAATGCGGCTACATAAATCACCTAAGGTTGCAGTAATATCAACACGCTGACTGGCATCTTCATCAATGGTGCCAATATCTGTCAGTGGTAGTAAATGGAAATGGGTTAAGCCATTATCTGCCAGCTTTTTGAGATGTTGCATTGGTGCGCTATCAAGCTCAGTAAACGCAAGATACTTACCACGGTTTGCTTCACTGACGGTTTCATCACGTACACTAAAATCACGCACATGGCCTTCGTAAATGACCGCTTGCTCAGGGTAATCAACCGTTGGCACCATACGCTCATCCCAGCCGGTTGGTTTAGTATCTTCATCATCAAGGTTGATCAGTTGGCTATATAGACCATTGGTTGAAACATTTAATGAATAAGGATCTGTGCTCCATAAGCTTTCAATTTGCTTAGTCGTCGGATGATAAACATCAAACATAAAGCGGTAGTAATGGCGATCATGACTGATATCGACATTGCTAGACCAAATACCCGTTGCGCTATCAAAGGTCATCACAAGTTGTTCAAGCTCTGTTTTATCAGCATCATACAGCGCTAATTTCATATTGCTTGCCGTTGGAGCCCATACCGACACATCAATGCCATTATTGGCGTAATGCACACCTAGTTGTGCTTCATTAGCATCACTTTCGCCACTGGTGTATAAGTCATCGAGGGCTTTAGCGGCTTGCACATAAGTGGCTTCTGTTAGCTTGCCATCAGCATCATAGCCTGCCACAACCAGTTGTTGTTTAATAAGCTCTTTTGCAGCGGCTGCATCCCAGTTACCTTGGTATGCATTCCATCCAGCAAGGTGCGGCACTTTAGCGATTTGTTCATCGCTCAAAGATGTCGATGTAAGCTCAACCACTTGACCATTTAACTCACCAGTATCTTCATCGACAGCTAAATCTGCACTGTTTGATGAGTGTAATTTAATGATGCTTGTCAGCTCATTACTTGGCTGGTAAATCACAGTAGATAAATCAATCCAATGCGCTGAAGCACCAGAAATACTCACCGGGCGCTCACCTAAGCTAACAATTGGATATTCAAATACTGATGGTTCACCATGAATAGTAAAGTTCATTCGTTGGAACTTTTCATCGTCCTGCATCAATGGCATTTTTAAATCAACATCACCAAACGCTTTGCCAGACCCTTCGGTACCAATATGCACGATGAAGTTAGCACACTCGTTGTAACCTTCTTTTAATTTTACAATCCAGTACGCGCCATAGTTAGGGTCAATACCATCGTATTCATGCCCATTGGCCCAATCAGTGGCATCAAACGGCGCTGCGTACGCATCGCAGTCATCGTTATTCCATGAGTGTAATCGATAACCTTCGTAGGCATCATCACTGGTGCGGTTATAGAATAAGATGGCTTCGTCATCTGCAGGGAAAACTACAGGATCAGGCAAAGTGGGATCAGCGCCTACCACGCAGCTTTCATTATTCTCATCGGGTACCGTTGGTGCCGGACAACTAATCGGCGGAGGATCTACACACTCAGTCCCCGCTTCATTGGGAACTTGCGGGACACTACAGGTCAATAAAACTTGCCCAGAATCTATATCGTTACTAGCGCCACCACCACATGCAGTTAGCAATACCATGCTACATGCAATCAGTAAGCGGCTAAAATTAGCTATTATTTTCATATTATTATCTCCAGCTTACTGATCAATGGTTATAGGTAAAACCTAGATAAAACTGACGACCAAAGAATTGCGTGGTGCCTGTTTTACTGGTTGTTCCAAAGTAGCTTTGTGTTGGTTCATCGGTTAAGTTATTCACTTGTAATAACATGCCGAATGAATCTGTGAACTGATACGACGTTTGGAAATCGACAACCGTTTCCGCATCAAAATTCACCACTTGCTCATTGACAGCAACTTGCTCTGAAACGAAATCATCGCGATAACGCACATTCAAACGTGTTTCAAAGTTTTCATAGCTGTAAAAAAGTGTGCCGTTAAAGACATTGTTTGAAAGGCCAGGCAAGTCTTGCGACACAGAATCACCACCTAAATCGGTAATAGATTGCACCTCACTCTCGGTATATGAGTAACTGGCGTTTATGCCTAAACCTTCAAACGGCGAGGGTAAGAAAGAGAAAACTTGCGTATAGGCAAGCTCAATACCACGAATATAACCGCCTTTGGCATTGTTAACCGCAGTTGTGTACACCCCATTCGTGGTTTCGATTTGCTCACCGCTGACAGGGTCAACAATGTATTCTGGTACGTTAAAACCATTACCTTTAAAGTCAAAGTTCTCTATGGCTACCGTATCTATGAATGAGTCGATATTCTTATAAAACGCAGCAACAACCAGCGCACCATCGGTGTCTTCAAAGTATTGCTCGTAGGAGATATCGTATTGATCAGCATAGAAAGGTTTTAAGAATGGGTTATTGGTACTTGAACCGTTAATTTCGCCGTCATTGTTAACCGATGCACTGGCATCGCCCGCTAAACGGTTAATCGGAGCACGCGCCATCACTTTTGCCGCAGCAAAACGAATTTGTGTCGCGTCACTCACTTTAAAGTTCAGGTTTAATGAAGGCAGGTAGTCTGTATATTTAATGCCTAACACGCTTGGTGCATATAGGTCGTTAACAATGCCATTGTCATCAACAATATACTGCGCACCGAGTTGCGGATCGCCACCGACGTTTTCGAGTACCGTCGCTGACTGATCGGTATCTACTCGGCGAATACCAATATTACCTGTAACGGGTAGAGTGCCAATTTCAGTATCAATGTTAAGCATAAGATAGGCTGACACTACTTCTTCATACACTGAGCCACTTTGTAACATGGTCCATGAGTAATTAGTGGTATAGCCTTGCGCATCTGGCTCACCATCACCATCTAAATCCACAACACCATCGGCGTTACCCCAGGTCTGTACTGGCTGCGGAGTCCCATCAGGAAACCATGCGTTGAGTGCTTTATCTAAATCGATCGCTAAATATGATGGGAAATAACTAAACTCACCTTGCCAATCAACCACGGTGGTCATGTCATCGGTAAGACGAAGCGGTGGTTGAGTCGAAGAAAATGCACCATCGTTACCGTATTCAAATACAGAGCGATTATTGCTGTACTCACGGTCTGAATAACGAGCGCCAAATTCAATGGAGCTAAACCAGTTATTCTCTAACTCATACTTAAAATCGAGTCGAAATGCTTTTACTTCATCTTCATTTTCATACGGGTAAATACCGTATTTACTGACCATAACTCGGTCAATATCGCTAAATGCGTCGGCTTGGTTAAAACCTACATCAGGCAAGTTTAAGCCGTTCAATTGATAGTTAAGCGATACATTGGTATCGAACACAGGGTTCTCAACAGTGGCATCTTCTGCTACCAATGCCCAAAGTAAACCATTGCGGAAATTACTCTTAGCACGTGAAAGCGACACGTCAGCATTGACGTTTAAACGCTCAGTAACTTGCCAATCGGCATTAATGCCATAGCTGTCTACTTCATCAAAGTCTTGGTTATCATCATTAACGATTTCAACACGGGTAAAGCTATTTGATGTGCGGTTAATTGCACCACCAATCACCGCATTACCGTCAAGCACAGGGTTAGCATACACCGCAGACGGACCACCAAACTTAACCCGAAAACCACGGGCAAATGATTCGCTATCAAAACGAGATAAAAACGCATCACCTTTTAGTTTAAAGTTATCGGTTGGCACCCATTCAATTGAGGTTAAATAACCATTACGGGTTTCTTCACCACCTAAGTGCTGAAGCTCAAACCCTTCACTGATGTATTCATTAGCAGGATTATCAGCAGGGCCATCGGTATCATTTGCTAGCCCATCAACGTCTTTATTACCGTTATATGCTAAACCGATAAATTGCGTCGCCACACTTGGTTGGAATAAGCGCGCGTAACCCACTGCGACACCTAGCGTATCGTCAAGAAACTTGCCTTGGTAAGAAAAGCTAATACGGTCGCCATATTCGGTCGCATCAAATACCTCTGAAGCACGGTCGTTATACATACCACGCACATTCGCAGTAAATTTGTGTTGCTGGTCATTATCCAATGGGCTGGCTGTTTGTAGCTCGACTGTACCCGCGACGCCCCCTTCAATGAGCGATGCCTTAGGCGACTTATAAACCGCCGCTGAGCTGATTAACTCAGACGGGTATTGGTCAAACTCAATACTGCGACTACCACTAGTAGATACTTGCTCTCGACCATTTAATGTCGAAAAAACAAATCCACCAGATAAACCGCGAATGTTGATTTCGGCAGCTTGGCCACCGGTACGTACCGCCGAGATCCCCGGTAGACGTGTTAATGCATCTGCCATAGACACATCAGGTAATGCCCCTAAGTCATCAGCTGATAGTTGCTCAGAGACAGTGTCGCTAAAGCGTTTTTGATTTAATGATTGAATTAAGCTGCGACTAAAGCCGCGCACTTCGATTACTTCTAGCTCAGGATCGATTTCCTTTGCTGATGTGCGTTCTTCTTCCGTCGCCGCTATTGCACTATTTGCTGCCACTAAAGCCAGCATAAGCGCACTTAGCTTGAATTTCCCCATTGGATTTCCACCCTGTTGTCGTTGGAGGTGTTGTATTTGTGGTTATTGTTGTTGTCAAAAAACAACCAATAAAGTGTAACCAAAAGGTAAATATTGTGTGATGAATACGTATGCAATAGGAAGTTGCTGGGGAGAGCAGCGATCACAACCCTTTTTTATTCGTGATGTAATCGCAACATAGAGGGATTTATAGGGTAATAACAACGCGAACAGCTAAGGCAATAAAGATCACCCCTAGCAATTTTTCGAGCCATGGATTTGTCTTGGTAAAACCAAAACGCTTTTTTGATATTTCGGTTAACAGTGCAACAAGTAGATACCAGCCCGTATCAAGCACAAATACCGTTAAACACATGATTAAACCAACTTGCAAAGTCAGGTTCTCAGGGTCAATAAATTGCGAAAACAACGCTAAAAAGAACACCGCAAGTTTTGGGTTTAAAAAGGCAATAGCAAAGCCATCTTGCAGCGCGCTGCGAGGGCTCGGCTTAGTCTGCTCAACATTCAGTGTTTGCGAGCTGGGTTTAGCTAACAGAATACGAATACCCAAATATGCGAGATAGGCTGCACCACCATAGACCAGCACTTGATAAAGCGTTGGTAACTGAGTCATAAGCGCACCTAAACCTAGTAACGAGGCACATGCATAAAAGCCAACCCCAATACCGTGGCTCAACGCCGCTAACATGCCGTTCTTCATACCGCCATGTAAACTGTGTTTTAAAACCACTGCTAAACTCGGCCCCGGCGACATTGCCCCCATCACGCAAATTAAAACTAAACTCAACCACTCAGTTAGTGTCATTATTCGTTATTCTCAATTAGTAATAAAACGGATGTTATCTGACCATAAACACCAGTGGCAGTGGTGATTGTTTTCACTTGCCAGCCAGCTTGACCTAATTCGAACACCCGTTGATTTAATGCATCAATATCGATACCGCCGAAAAAGCGCTTCTTTTTAAACTCAACTACTTTTTGCATGTTAGTCCATCAGTTGGTATTCAAAGTCATAATGATGAATACCCGATTCAATTCGAATTGCCATTTTACCAGAAAGACCTTCAAGCTCTCCTGCGCCAGAGTCAGGCACCACTTCTAAAATCAATCGATCAGTCCCCTTATCCATAGTGCCAAAATGTTGCAGCACAAAACTGCCTTGCTTACCTTCTAAGCTACCGACGACCTGTTCAATCGCTACATAACCTGCACTGCCCTGAGTTGCAGTCATGGCACTGAGCATTTCGCCTTGGCTTGTTGCCTCTAATGGACCTGAAAACTGTTTATCAATCGACATGCGTCCTAAATTTACGCCATCTTTACCTGTGGCATAGCCACCAATTGGGTTTAATTTTACGGTGAATTGACCACTGATCGTTGTAAATTCCATACTAATCCCTTAATAACTGTTGATTTTTAGAGCATTGATAACCATATCTATACCCTATTCACCAACAAGAATCTAGCATGTCTAACAATAAAGAAAAGGCCGCATTTAGTAGCCTGTTACCGATTTTAGCTTTTATAAAACCCTACAAATGGGTGGTGTTTGCAGCCCTTGGCGCCTTGTTGCTTACGGCCGGTGTTAACTTATCACTCGGACAAGGCGTTAAATTTGTTATCGACCATGGCTTTATTGCAGGCTCGCAAGCTCAGCTTCAACAAGCGGTGATGGTGTTGATTGGTTTAATAAGCTTATTGGCTGTAGGTACTTTTTGTCGCTTTTATTTAATGTCGTGGATTGGTGAGCGAGTCAGTAACGATATCCGTAAAGCCGTGTTTGATCGCATCGTTACATTACACCCAAGCTACTTTGAAGAAAACCGCAGCGGCGAACTGATGTCGCGACTAACCACCGATACCACCTTGTTGCAATCTATCATTGGTTCCTCTTTTTCGATGGCATTACGCAGTAGCTTAATGCTGATTGGTGGCTTGGCTATGCTACTTATAACCAACCTAAAGCTAACCCTTGTGGTTGTTGCCTGCGTGCCAGTGGTATTACTGCCGATGATGATTTTTGGCCGAAAAGTAAGAAAACTGGCAAGCTCAAGCCAAGATGCCATTGCCGATATCAGCACCTATGCCGGTGAGATCATTCAAAATATCAAAGTCGTGCAAAGTTATAGTCATGAAGAGCGTGAAAAAGCAGCATTTAGCGAAGAAACCAACAAAGCATTTCAAGTAGCGAAGAGCCGAATCAAACAGCGCTCGTTTTTGATTGCAGCGGTTATATTTTTGACCTTTAGTGCCATTAGCGTGATGCTGTGGGTCGGTGGCAGCGACGTATTAGCTGGCACCATGACAGGTGGTGAGCTAGGTGCTTTTGTGTTTTATGCGATTATGGTGGCGATGTCTGTAGCAACCGTTGCCGAAGTGTATGGTGAGCTGCAAAGAGCAGCAGGTGCAGCTGCACGATTATTAGAGCTACTCGCCGTTGAAAGCATGATCAAAAGTCCAGATACAAATCATGATGCACAACTTGAGGAAAATAAGCTTAATCACCCTGCTATTCAGTTTAATGATGTGTCTTTTCATTACCCTTCAAGGCCAGATAAAGCCGCTTTAAATGCGCTAAATTTACAAGTAAAACAAGGGCAAACTGTTGCCATCGTTGGCCCATCAGGGGCTGGTAAAACAACATTGTTTGAGTTACTGCAGCGCTTTTACGACCCTAGCTATGGGAGTATTTCGCTAGCAGGAATAAACATTAAAGCACTATCTCTTGATTGCTTGCGCCAGCAAATGGGGATGGTGGCACAAAACCCAATTTTATTTAGCTCAGACGTAATGCATAACATTCGCTATGGCAACCCAAGCGCCAGCGACGAGCAAGTATATGCTGCGGCTAAATATGCCCATGCCGATGAGTTTATTAAGCAACTCCCTGATGGTTACCACAGCTTTTTAGGGGAGCAAGGTGTTAGGCTCTCAGGTGGGCAAAAACAACGTATAGTACTAGCGCGCGCAATATTAAAAGACCCTGCCATTTTATTGCTTGATGAAGCAACCAGTGCACTCGACGCACAAAGTGAGTTTCATGTACAAGCTGCCCTTGAGCATCTAATGAAAGACAGAACAACACTGATTATTGCCCATCGTTTAGCCACAGTTAAACACGCCGATGTGATTGTCGTGATGGATAAAGGAGAAATTATTGCAACGGGTACGCATCAGCAATTGTTTGAGACTAACCCATTGTATAAACAATTGTGCGAATTACAGTTTAATCGAGATTAAGAAGGGAAATGTCAGGTTTGAAAGGGCATATCAAACCTGACCACAAATCTAGATATAAAATCTAACCTTGTGTATTCGGTACGATCTGAATTTCTACGCGGCGGTTTAAAGCTCGACCATTTGCTGAGTCATTGCTCGCCACAGGACGTGTTTCACCATAGCCTCGCGTGCTGATACGCGCAGACATAATCTGATGATTAACTAAGTAATCTTTTACGCTTTGCGCACGTTGTTGAGATAACGTCATGTTGTAGCTATCTTTACCTGTGCTGTCGGTATGACCTTCAACGCTTAAGTAGGTTTTTTCGTATTTGTTCATTACCTTAGCAATCGCATCTAGGGTGCTATGAAAGCCAGACGAAATATAAGATTGGTCAGTTGCAAAGGTAATATTTGATGGCATCACTAAACGAATATTGTCGCCTTCACGAACCACTTCAACACCTGAACCTGCTAGTTCATCGCGAAATGCTTCTTCTTGCTTATCCATATAATCGCCAACGGCTGCACCTGCTAATGCACCAATAGCCGCACCAATGAAGATACGTTTATCGTCGTGGTCGCCAGTTGCTTTACCTAGTACTGCACCTGTAGCAGCACCAATCGCAGCGCCTTTACCTGTATTCGTTGTCTCACAACCTGTTAATAGAACGGCTAATACGCCCACTGTTAAAACTGATTTTGTAAAAGTCATGTGTCTCTCCATGGCAATTATTCGAATTGAATTGTTAACAATTATGAATGAACGTCTATGAACAAACTATGAAGAATGGGTTACTTATCGATTGCTACAGCAGTAACTGGAGGTAAGTTATAACTTTTGACCAATTCTGTTAAACGGCCATTGAGGACTAACGTATTGAGGCGGTCTTGAATTTTTTCGGCTAAACCCGAGCTTGCAAACTGCTTACTAAGGGCAATGTGACCATAAATAACATCTTTATAGCGATAAGGCATTTTTACAATTTCTTGTGAAGGTCGCTGCAAAAATACTGAGGCGTGATCAGCAGTGGTTTCAACAGCAATTACCAGTTCAACACGGTCTTTTAGTAACATGTCAAACGCATTATGTTCGCTTAAGGCTTCGACTTTGGTGAGTGTTTTATCATTATCGAAACGAGGAAAGTGCGCAGCACCTCGCATTACCGCAATACGCTTACCGACTAGGTCTTGATAATTGTTTATTTTAAGCTCGCTATCGGCTCTGGCATAAAACACAAAAGAAGATGACAGCATCATGTATGGTGGAGTAAGAAACTGCATTTTTTGCTCACGCGCTTCTGTGCGAATAAGCCCGCCCATTACATCTAGCTCATTTTGCTCGAGCATTTTTAAACAACGAGAAAACGGGCAAGCGACATACTCAAGCTTGATAGGCAAGGTACGCTGTATTTCACGCATAATATCCACTATTGCGCCACTGACTCTACCATCTTCAGAGACCATGCCATAAGGAGGCGCATGATCAACAGCCACCACAACTTTCTCAAAAGAGGTTGCAAATGCAAAGCTGCTGCATAGTAATAACAATAAACTGATAATATAGCGTTTCATAGTGATACTCATAACTACGTTCACTCGTTCTCTATATTGTAGACGGCCTTGTGTCATAAAAACCACAAAAATGTCATACAATTTTGTCATAATAGAAACAATCACCCTGTAACGGTAAAAGTAATGTTATTTATCATCTTTAAACAATTCTTTTTATTAGGCTGTATGAGCTTTGGTGGTCCTGCGGCACATCTTGGTTATTTCAAGCGCCACTTTGTTGATAATTTAAAATGGCTCACTGCTGAGCGCTATGCACAATTGATTAGCCTAAGCCAAGCATTACCAGGCCCTGGTTCAAGCCAAGTTAGCTTTGCCATGGGGGTTGAAAAAGGAGGAGTACTGGGAGGCCTGTGTGCATTTGTTGGCTTTACCCTGCCCTCATTTTTAATTATGTTCTTTTTGGCTCTTAGCGCTCACCAGTTTGGTGATATTTACTTTGCGGTCATTGCTGGGCTTAAACTCTTTGCTGTGGTGATTGTTGCCGATGCGACCTACAGCATGGCAATGAGCTTTTGCAAAAACCAATTACACAAGCTTATCGCGGTATTGAGCACGATTGCACTGATTGTTTTCTCACAGTTATCGAGTCAAATTTTAGTACTGATTGCGGCTGCGGCCATAGGTTGGTTTTATCCTCAGCTTAAACTGCCAGAGAACCAAGAACATAAACCTGTGAAAATTGCTTGGTTACCGCTTTGTTTATTTACCGTCTTGTTACTAATTAGCTTTTTGCCTTTAGGCGAAGGGTTTTCTTTGTTTGCCCCATTTTACCAAACTGGCGCTATGGTCTTTGGTGGCGGCCACGTTGTGTTACCTATTTTACAAGCTGGCGTGCCGAGCCTTGAAACCGAGCAGTTTTTATCTGCTTATGCCAGTGCTCAGGCCATACCTGGACCGATGTTCACTATCGCCACATACCTAGGCGCACAAGTGTCGCCAAATACGCCACTTTTAGGTGCGATTGTTGCGACCATCATGATTTTCTTGCCGGGCTTTTTATTGATGTTAGCCTTTATGAAAAGCTGGCTACAGCTGGCTGATAAGCCTCGCTTTGCGGGCAGTATTGCAGCGCTAAATGCCGCTGTTGTGGGCTTTTTAGCTGCCGCCGTTTATTCACCTATTTGGCAATCGGCAGTGCAAAACCTGTGGCAAGTAGCTTTAGTCATTGTGGCATTTACGTGGCTAAGAATGGCAAAGCCACCTATTTGGTGGCTATTGTTAGGTTTTATTGCACTGAGCGTGCTAGTTAGTCAGTTTTAAGTTTTTTCGCGCACAGGGTTAGCGACCTTGATACTTGGTTTTAGCCCTGTTTGAGCTTCGCTTGTACTTAACTGCCCAGTAACACTTTGATATGGCCTGAGTCCAAAGATTGGCAACACAGCAAGCAGGTGATCCATGATCTCTGCTTGCAAGTGCTCGTATGAAATCCAGCGCTTATCTTCACTAAAGCAGTAAAACTCAATAGGTAAGCCGTGATTCATCGGTTGTAGCTCACGCACCATTAAGGTCAAATCACGATTAATTTTTTCATGTTGTTTTAAGTAACCTTCAGCATAACGACGAAACAAACCAAGGTTTGTCACCGGATCGGGCAAGCTTGAAACGCGAATATAGTCGTTAAGTGGAATAGCAGCATCAATTTGCTCTCGAAACGCATCATCAACCAAACGAATACTGTTCATATCAATGTTTAAAGCACGCTTGATACGACGACCACCCGACTCTTGCATGCCACGCCAGTTTTTAAATGACCCAGCAACCAGCATATAAGTCGGAATCGTTGTGATAGTGTTATCCCAGTTACGTACTTTTACCGTATTTAAGCCAAGGTCGATAACCTCGCCATCCGCGCCATAGCTATCCACTTGGATCCAGTCACCATAAGTCACTAATCGGTTAGCTGCAATTTGAATACTGGCGACAAATCCCAAAATGGTATCTTTAAATACGAGTAAGGTCACCGCCGCTATCGCACCAAAGCCAGACAAAATATAAGTTGGCGACTTCTCTAGCAAAATACTCACAATGAGAATGGCGCAAACCATAAAAGTGATAAGTTTTACAACTTGGATCAAACCCTGAATCGGAATATCACGGGCAAAATCAAGTTGGTTATAAATGCCACCAGCAATGCTCACCACACTACTTAAAATGAAGCCACCATAAATGATCAATGCCACTTGGCCTACGGTTTTCAAAACCAACGCAGCAACATCATGAACTGGGTAAACATAATCAAAGGTTGCCAAATACAGTACACAGCACAATATACCCGCAAAACGACGATTCAGTTTATTGAGCATTGGAGTAAGCGCACCAATGCGCTCTGGAGACAGGCGTGTAACAACCTTTTGAATACCCGGCAGCAGCAGTCGACGGGTAAACATATAAATTAATAGTAATGAGCCAACGCCAATCGCTGTAGCCGTTAATGCACTTAACAGCGCCGCATCTGGCATTGATTCAAACCAAGGCATCACCAGCTCTTGCAGGTGAGTTTGCTTCATGGTGCTTCAACCTCTTTATTGATGTTGGCAAGGTACTCAGCTTGTTGGGCTTGATGATAAGTTAGTAGCTGAGCGTCTTTTTGCAACCATAACTCATTAATATGTTGTTGAAAAGCCGTTCTAAATGCGCGGTCATGCTGATAATCACCAATCATCTCTGCACTAATTGCTTGTACGTGCATTTCAACTTTGATCACATTAAGGCGGCCACGCATCAGGTTACGGCAAATATGATCGCCCTCGCCTTGGTAAATAATCGAGGTATTTAATAATGCATCAAACTGTTCGCCTAACACCTCAAGGGCAAATGCAATACCGCCCGCTTTAGGTTTTAAAAGATAAGTAAACGGACTATTTTGCTTTTTGTGTTTTTGGCACGTAAAGCGCGTGCCTTCAACAAAGTTAATTATCGTTGTTGGGTGATTACGAAAGTCGCGGCAACTGCGCTTAGTACGCTCTACATCGAGTCCTTTCAGCTTAGGATTTTTTGTCAGCTGCGCTTTGCTAACACGTTTCATAAAAGGCATGCCCATGGCCCACGCGCCGGTACCAATGAATGGCACATACTTCAGCTCATCTTTTAAAAAGAACTTTGGCGCGGGTAAAACATCAATCGCACTTAGAACAACAATGTCTAGCCAACTCATATGATTAGAGATAAGTAAGTACCAACCATCTGTACTGACTTTGCCTTTAATATCAATATCGATTGTCGGGCAACCTAACCACAAAGCTAAGCGGTTACCTTTACACCAACCGCGATAAGCCACATGAAGAATGTCGCTAACCACTTTAAATGGCAGTATTAATTTAAGCACACCAAACAGCAGCACAAGCGTGCCCCAAATGATTACATTAGCAAACAAGACAATGCTAACTAGAACGCCTGTTAACCAATTTGGTAAAAATTTCTTTAACATAAGTGTGCTCTCGACTGCGTTAGCAATACTACTGCGTTTTTGCTTCTAACTCGGCTAGCTGCTGGTTTTTTTCATTCCAAATGCGGTTTAATTCAGCTTGAAAGTTAACTCTAAACTCAGCATCACCGGTATAATCACCGATTAAATTAGGGCTTACTTCCATCACTTCTACTCGCACTTCGACTTCTTTTACACGACCACTGGCAAAGTCTACAAAGCTAGGAATACCACCAGGGTAATGAATAGTGACATTGACCACTTTGGAAATTTGCTCACCCATTGCTTGCATAACAAACGCAACACCACCCGCTTTTGGCTTTAATAAGTGCTCAAAAGGACTATTTTGGCGCGAGTGCTTTTGCGGTGTAAAACGCGTACCTTCAACAAAGTTAACGATACTTACTGGCATTTCTTTGAATTTTTCACAAGCTTTGCGCGTTGTTTCTAAGTCTTTACCACGCAATTTAGGGTTTTTCTTTAACTGCGCTTTACTCGTGCGAGTCATAAATGGGAAATCCAATGCCCACCAAGCAAGACCTAAAAAAGGAACGTAGATAAGCTCTTTTTTCAAGAAAAAGTTTAAAAACGGTATGCGGCGATTAAACACGCGTTGCATTACAACGATATCTACCCAGCTTTGATGATTTGCGATCACCAAGTACCAGTCTTTCGCTTTTAGTTGCTCAAGACCTGTCACGTTTAGCTTATATGAAGCAAATATGTTTTGATTGATGCTGTTGCAACTCACCCACATAGTGGCGCATTGCTTAGCTATCCAACTCATTGCTTTTTGTAGAGGTTTAATTGGGATCAGTTTAATCACGCCACAAATAAAGATGGGCACAAACCAAAAAAGTGTATTGAGGGTGTAAAATATAAAACTGAACACACAACGGATCATGGACATTACTACTTATTCCTTTAATGCTTAATCTTCAAAATACGTATAGCCAGCAAGGCCTGCATTTAGTTCTGACAAATATTGTGCCTTAGATTGCTCATCAATTGCCAGTGAGTTAACCCGTTTTGCAAAGTTTTCAGCAAGAATGTCGCTATCATAATCAACAAACTTTAATACGTCCTTAACGCTATCACCTTTAATTGCGTTAGTCAGCTGGTAACCCGCTTCAGTAAGCTCAACATGCACTGAATCTGTGTCGCCAAATAGGTTATGTAAATCACCTAAAATTTCTTGATACGCGCCCACTAAGAACATGGCAATGTGGTATTGCTGACCTTGCTTGTACTCAGGAATAGGTAAACTACTCTCAATACCTGTACCTTCAACATAGTTACGAATCTGTCCATCAGAATCACAGGTAATGTCTTGAATAATAGCGCGTTGCGTTAATGGCTGATGAAGGTTTTCTACTGGCATCACAGGGAAAAGTTGCTGAATCCCCCAGACATCAGGCAGTGATTGGAATAATGAGAAATTAACGAATAGCTTATCGGCCAGCTTTTCGTTTAAATCATCTAACACTTCACGGTGGGCACGGGCATTTTCGCTGAGAGATGCACGAACGCGGTGTAAAATGGTGAAATACAGCTGCTCGAGCTTCGCCCATTCAAGCATAGTGAGTAGGCCATGCACATATTGGTCATGGGCTTCACTAAATAGATGCATTGCATCATGATAAATTTCTAGTGCCATACGTGGTGTTAAACGCTGTAAGCACTGCCACATTTCATCTAACACTAATACGCTGTCAGCCTCAGGCGCCGTTGGATTCGCATGGTTAGGTGCACGCTCAACATCAATAACATCTGTAATTAATACTGCGTGGTGCGCAGTTAACGCACGGCCAGATTCAGTAATAATGGCAGGGTGCTTAAGATCATGTTGTTGGCACACTTCAGCAAATGCATTCACTACATTACGTGCATACTCTTCAACACTGTAGTTCATCGAACACGAACTACGTGAACCAGACCCTTCATAGTCAACACCTAAACCGCCACCAACATCAACTGTATTAAGTGGCACGCCTAACTGTGTTAACTCTGCAAAATGGCGGGCACATTCACGCAGTGCTCGATGAATATCACGGATATTGGCTATTTGAGAGCCGATATGAAAATGCACAAGTTGCATTAAATGGAGTTTATTACGTGACTTAAGTAGCTCAACCGCAGAAAGTACTTGGCCTGCAGTTAAGCCAAATTTGCCTTTTTCACCACCGGTGTTTTGCCATTTACCTTTACCTACCGAGTTTAAGCGAATGCGAATACCGATTGATGGCTCAATACCTAAGTCATCAATTTCAGCCAATAAGGTAGTTAGTTCAGACAGTTTTTCTACAACAATATGAACCTTATGGCCCATGCCTTGACCGATACAGGCTAAACGTAAAAACTCACTGTCTTTGTAGCCATTACAAACAATGGTAATTGGCTCTTGTGCTACACCTAAAATCGCCATAAGCTCAGGCTTTGAGCCGGCTTCAAGGCCGACTAAACCACTTGGATGGGCAAGTAGTTTACTAACCACAGAGCGCTGCTGATTAACCTTGATTGGGTAAACACAGGTATAACTACCTTGGTATTCACGGGCATTACAGGCTTTGGTAAAAGCACTCGTTAGGGTATCAACACGATTTTGTAAAATGTCGGTAAAGCGTACTAGTACAGGTAAAGTAAGACCTTGCTTTTTGAATTGCTCGGTTAGTTCAGATAAAGACACCGCAGCTTTTGTTTGATCGCCATCAGGGTAAGCCACCAGCTCACCTTGCGCGTTAATGTCAAAGTAACCGTCACTCCAATGAGCAACATTGTATGTATCGCGTGCTTTGTCTAAACCCCAAGTCATGGCAATGTCTTCTGTAATTTCATTAAATATAAACGCACATTTTAATACGCTAGGGCTGACCACGCTAACAAAAATTGCGCTATATGCCAAAGTGATAAAAAATATTCGCTATACTGATTAAAATTTGATTGAGCAATTGGTCAAGCACTGGCAAAATTGCCCCCCTTTTTTACCATTAACCAAAAGTGTATAAGCAAGATGGCTAATTTAGATCAAAACAACTGGTTCACTGAAATTAGTGACCGTGATGGTAGTGCCTTTTCATTACGCATTACTAAAAAGCTTGATGAACAGCAATCGCCATTTCAAAAAGTAGAAATGTACGAAACAACTGACTTCGGTAATCTGATGATTATTGACGGTTGTACTATGGTAAGTAGCCGTGAAAACTTTTTTTATCACGAGATGATCAGCCATCCGGCATTGCTTGCACACCCAAATCCAAAAAATGTTGTGATCATTGGTGGTGGTGACTGCGGTACTTTACGCGAAGTTTTAAAACACCCAGGTGTTGAGAGCGTAACGCAAATTGATATCGACGAAGTCGTGACACAAATGTCACTTAAATACTTCCCTGAGCTGTGTGAATCAAACCAAGATCCTCGCGCAACAGTGATGTTTGACGACGGCATCAAGTACATGCGTGAAGCAGCGCCAGAATCAATCGATGTAGTAATTGTTGATGGTACAGATCCAGTTGGTCCGGGCGAAGGTTTATTCAACCACGCTTTCTATACTAGCTGTTTAACTGCACTTCGCCCAGGTGGCATCTTAATTCAGCAAAGTGAATCACCACTTATGCATATGCCACTACTAGTAGAAATGCGTGATGCAATGACAGAAGTGGGTTTTGTTGACCTACAAACGCTGCCTTTCCCACAGCCAATTTACCCAAGCGGTTTATGGTCAGTAACCCTTGCTCGTAAGTCAGAAGCATTCGCAGGGTTTCGTGAAGATGATGCAAATACACTGGCGCAAAGCACAGAGTACTATAATGCAGGTATTCACCACGGCGCATTAGCGACACCAAATTATATGAAACGTGCTTTTGAGAAAAAGTAAGCGTTTTAGTTAGATGTAAAAAAGGGCTCATTGAGCCCTTTTTTGTTGACTTATGATTAGACTTTAAATCGATTCACTAAATGATTGAGCTCATCAGTGAGTTGGTTCATACGATTAGCCACTTCTTGTGTTGAACTTGCTAAGCCGCCCCCTTGTTGGGTTTGGTCATTTAGGTCTGATAAATTTTGACTAATTTCATCTGCTACAGCAGTTTGCTCTTCAGTCGCTTGCGCTGTCTGCATCGCCATATCATTGACCTTAACTGATGACTCTTGCATTGAGTTAAGCACATCATTGGTTTGTGTGAATGACTCAACCGCTTCATCGGCATAGCGCTTACCACTGTTAATAGCTTGCAGTGACTGCTCAACGCTTGTAGCAAACTGCTCCACCATAGTTTGAATGTCATTAGTACTCTCTTGCGTGCGAGTTGCAAGGGTACGAACCTCATCAGCTACTACCGCAAAACCTCGCCCTTGTTCTCCGGCACGGGCCGCTTCAATTGCGGCATTCAGTGCAAGTAGGTTAGTTTGCTCGGCAATAGCACGAATAACTTCAAGTACTTTAGCAATGTTGTCTGAGCTTTGTTGCAGCTCAGTTGAACGCTGGCTGGCATGCTCCATGTTGTCTGATAGCGCAATAATTTTACGGCTTGAATTATCAACCGCAGCTAAACCTTGTTTAGCTAGCTGCTGTGAATTATCAGCTTCATGAGATGAGTTTTGCGCCACATTAGCTACTTCGCGACTTGCTACACTCATTTCATGTACAGCACTGACTATCGACTCAGAAGCTTGGCTAAGCTTTTGGTTAACTTGATGGTTTTGATTAGCAAAGTTATCTAAGTCGTTACCTAGATTATGTAGCTCTTTCGCTTGCTCTAAAATATCTTTGATTAACTGCTGCAGATTATCTAAAAAACGATTAAATGCGGTTGCTAACTCAGCAAACTCATCTTGCGTTTTAACATTGATACGACCTGTTAAATCACCATCTCCAGAGGCTATCTCGTTAATCCGCTCTGTGACAAAGTTAATTTGTTTTGTAAGCTGACGCGGCACAAAATAACTAAACCAACCAGCAACAGCTAAAACCACTGCAATCATCACCATAAGCATCACTTTAAAGCCTATTACTTTATCCATCAGCTTTTCTGTTTCTGCTTGAGAGGTTTTGTCTGCCGCTTCTCCGGCTTTATCTAAAATATCACGTAGTGCTGAAAAGCTTTGCTCAGACGCTTGTTTTTGTGAAGCATTTGCTGGGTTATTAATATGAGCTGTTGATGCTGCATACCAAGCGTTAAATGCGCTATCAAAGTTACGAAACTGAGCTGTCACCTCAGAGTATGGCGACATATAAGATAAATATTGCTTGAAACGGTCTTTAACCTGTTCGGCATTTTCTTGATGATCATTAAGTTGGCCTTTATCCCCTTTCATTAGGGTAACGAGTTGCAGCTCTGCGACTTTAGCTTGGTATAGGTCTCGGTCAGCATTAACAACCACAGAGACAGCATTTAAGAAGCGTTCTGACTGTGCATCAATCGCTTCTTTTTGAAGGTTAATTAGATAGGTATAGCCAGCAATTAAAATGACGATAGCAATGCCGAGTAGCACAATAGGCAAAGAACTTTTGACGCGAATGCTTTGTAACTTCATACATTATCCTAATTTAAATTCTAATCAGCACGTTCATTAGAATGTTAGTAGAAAAACTGAAAAAGTGTATGAAATTAAAAGTGCCAACTCGCTGAAAGTTGCAATTGCTGCTGCGAGTTATGCTCATTAAATCCCATACCGGGTCTATTTTGAGCGTCACTGCTCAGCACTGAATATTCAGCACCTACTTGCCACTTGGTCGACAGTTGATAACGCCAACTTGCGGTTAAAGCTTCTCCACGACTTTGGTTAGGATCAAATTGCCAATCATCATGATCGCTAACCTTAAAATAATCATACCTAATTGTGAGACGATGCTGGTCCAACTTGTGACTTAATAGAACAAAATGACTATAAAAATCATTGTCTACCCCACGATTTGTACCCATCGCTGTTTTACCATCAAGGATCTGTACAATAATGCGGGTTTGCTTATTAAACTTATACAACCATGCCGCACTTAAAAAACGTGTATCCCACGCATATTGACCAGTACGGGTATTCAACGCACCTGGATCGCCATTGTTGTCATAATAATAAACACGTAATTGCGATTTTTTTTGATAATCCCAGTGTGCACCGACGTAATAACCAAAGCGCCCATCTACTTCTTCGAAGGGTTCCACATGCTCTGCTTGCTTATCTAACTGCGTCCATTCAAAAGAATGAGGAATAGCAAAATCGATTTGTTCGTTAAAGGTGGTTTGCCTGTCATGCATAGCGAACCCTCGCCATGACAAGAGTGTTCCAGCTGGATCGTTACCTTTAAAAACCGCAGCAAAGCCTTCAAAACTATGGTTACTTCTAAATTTCCTACCTGGGCGCTTGATGTTTGCCTCTAAACCAAAGGCCCGCACCTCTTCGCCAATCCAGCTATTAATCGCAGAATTAGTGTAGTTATAAGGTGACATCCAACCACTTTGTGGGTTTTCAAGTGACATTTTTGGATAAAAGCCACCGGCTTTAACAGCCCATTTGTAACGACTTGCAGTGAGCGGTTGATATTGTAAATAAGCCTGAGTAAAACCGACTGTTAGTTCAGGATCAGGATGGGCGTTAAGCACTGTATGCGCAGACCAATCACTCGTTAACTCAAAACGACTACTCAGCATAGCTTGGGATATCACAACACCATCATGCTCTTGGTCATAACGGTATAAGCCAATTCCTTTGCGCTGATAGCTCGCTAGTTGGTCACCACGCACAGCCGAAACAGTTACCAGCCCATCATGCTCAGCAAATGCCACTGCGGGCAACCCAAAAACACTCGCCAGTGCTAAAGCTTGCCATTTATTCATAATCATCAAACTCGTCACTGCTTAATTCTAGTTTTGGTAATAAGGCTTGTTTTAGCTGGTAGCTCAATGACTTTGCATTGTTAGTCATATCGATGGTTTCTGGTGTGCTGATATCATTAAAGCGGTCATGCCAAACAGCCAAAGTAAACTTACCTTCTGGTAAGCTTAACTCAACCATACCTTGCTCATCTGTTTGCCCATAAATCCCACCATCGACAACCACAATGTAACCCAGCATCCAGTCATGAATGTTACAGCCAAGCTCAACAACCCCCGATTGTGCAAAGTTAATCGGTTTTTCTGGTTTATCGTGGTAAAGCTTTAACTCAAATTGCTTTGTTTTAGAAAATGAATAAACGTGGTGCATGATTGAATCAAGGTTAGGAAACTCAACATTAGCCCCTTGTGGCACTGCCAACACATGAGGCACAAAGGCACGTTTTTTTTGGCTCATAGTGTAATGACTATCAATAGATGTAAGTTGTTTTGAGCCTTTAAGCCAAACCACTGCATTTTTGACAGGTTGATTCTGCTTATCAACTATCTGTATTTGCTGTGCCAATAAACATTGACTAAACAATAGTAGTAGCAACAGGGTTATTCTTGTCATTTTGCTAAACCTTTTTAGGTGCTGGGCTGGATATCGCCGCGTTCACTTTGTTGAATACGTATGCAGATCTCTCGTATTAACCAGCAAGTCACTTTATGCTTTAAGGATATATGTGAATACATGACAACAATCCATAACCATAAGCCGCCAAGGAACAACAATGCGATTAACTGCCTTAATGTTAGCAGCCTTTTCAGGTACTTGCCTAGCACAAACCACAACCGTCAGTTCACCTGATGGGCAGATCAAAGTAACTATCTCAGATGAGCAACACACACCTAGCTACGAAATCAGCTTTGCCGGTAAACAAGTCATTGCTAACTCTTCGTTAGGCCTTGTTTTTAAACAACAACCAGCAATGAGTGAAGGTTATAAAATTAGCAGCCAAACCACTGATTCGGTAAAAAGCAGCTGGGAGCAACCTTGGGGTGAACGCCAAACTGTGGTTGATAACCATAACGAAGTCGCTGTTACCTTTAAAAAACCACAACCACAAGGTGGCACATTTACGGTACGTTTTCGTGCTTTTAATGATGGTGTCGGCTTTCGATACGAATTACCAAAACAAGCTGGCTATGATGCTGTAGAAATCACTAAAGAGCTTACAGAGTTTGCTATTACAGATTCATCAGATGCAACAGCTTGGTGGATCCCCGCTCGTGGTTGGAACCGTTATGAATATGTTTATAACACCACCCCACTTCATAAAGCGGCACTTGTACACACACCATTTACTATAAAAAATAAAGAGGGTGTGCATATCAGTATTCACGAAGCCGCCCTTATTGATTATGCAGGCATGGTTTTAAATCAACGTCGTGATGGTACTTTCCAAGCAGATTTAACACCTTGGTCAGACGGTGTCGCGGTTAAAAAGCACGGCGCATTTAATACTCCTTGGCGTACAATTCAAATTGGTGATGAAGCCGTTGATTTAATCAACTCAGATATCATCTTAAACCTAAACGAACCAAATAAACTGGGTGATGTATCTTGGGTTAAACCAGGTAAATACGTAGGTATTTGGTGGGGGATGCACATCAATGAAAATACTTGGGGTAGCGGTAAAATTCATGGTGCAACCACTGCAAACACTAAATATTACATGGACTTCGCTGCTAAATATGGCTTCGATGGCGTGTTAGTTGAAGGCTGGAATATTGGCTGGGATGGCGACTGGTTCTATAACGGTGATGTTTTTAGCTTCACACAACCTTACGACGACTTTGATATTGAAGAGCTGACACGTTACGGCAAAGAAAAAGGCGTACAATTAATTGGTCACCACGAAACTTCAGGCAACGTGACTAACTACCGTAACCAAATGGAAGATGCATTTGCGTTATACGAAAAATCAAATGTAAGCCAAGTTAAAACTGGTTATGTTGCTGACGGTGGTAACATCAAGCGTATCGATGAAAACGGCATTGTACGCAAAGAGTGGCACGATGGTCAGTTCATGGTTAATGAATACCTACACAACGTAAAACTTGCTGCAAAACATAAAATTAGTATCAACACACATGAGCCAGTGAAAGATACCGGCCTACGTCGTACATACCCGAACTGGATTGCTCGTGAAGGTGCCCGTGGTCAAGAGTTTAACGCATGGGGTACACCGCCGAACCCACCAGAGCATATTCCAATGCTAGCTTTCACCCGTATGCTTGCAGGCCCAATGGACTTTACGCCAGGTATTTTTGATATGGGCTTTAACGGTTTAGGTGCTGATACCAACCGCCCACAAACAACCCTAGCGAAGCAATTAGCGCTATACGTTGTAATGTACAGCCCAATTCAAATGGCCGCAGATTTACCACGTAATTATTTAGCGAAGCCAGATGCATTCCAGTTTATTCAGGATGTACCAACTGATTGGCAACAAAGTATTGCACTACAAGGTGAAGTTGGCGATTTCGTTGTATTTGCGCGTAAAGAACGCAAGCGTGATCAATACTCAGGTAACGACTGGTATCTAGGTGCTGTTACAGACGAAAAAGCTCGCACTTTAGAAGTGAAGTTAGACTTCTTAGATAAAGGTAAAAAGTTTGAAGCGCAAATCTACCGTGACGGTGACAAAGCTGAATGGGTAAATAACCCTTACGACTTAAAAGTAGAAAAACGCATAGTGACTGCTGATGATAAGCTAACGTTAAAGCTTGCCACCAGCGGCGGCACAGCGATTCGATTTAAAGCGATGTAAGCTGCTAGTTGCTAGTTGCTAGTTGCTAGTTGCTAGTTGCTAGTTGCTAGTTGCTAAAAAATTATGAAAAGCGCGGCATTTGATGTCGCGTTTTTTTATTGCCATAAAAAAGCAGCCCACTCGGGCTGCTTGAAACTTATAGCTTAAGGCTTAAAGCTAAATACTTTTAAAAAGGCAAATAGATTTGTGCGCTGAGGCCTCCCTCTGGGCGATTAAGTAGTTGTACTCGGCCGCCGTGCATATCGACAATACGTTTAATTATCGCAAGGCCTAAGCCACTGCCTTCGCTACCGCGAGCGGCATCACCTTGTTTAAACGGTTCAAATACAGTTTCAAGTTCGCTTTCTGGGATCCCCGGGCCGTGATCGTTAACCACGACCATGGCAAACTTTTTATTACTGCTCACGCGGGTTTCAACCTCTATATCACCATCTGAATAGCGAATTGCGTTTTCAATCATATTAGTAACAACACGCTTTATTGCTACCATACTCACTGGCACTTCGCTTAAGCTTGGATTCTCTTTAAAGGTAATAGTGCGGTGATGTTTTTGTTCTGCTTCGACAACTTCTGAAACAATCGCGTTTAAGTCTTCTAGCTCAAGTTCTTCACGTTTGTGATGGCGTAAATATTCAATGAATTGGTCAATAATGGCATTCATGTCTTCAATATCATGAATGATCCCTTCACGCAGGTAATCTTCATCGTCCGACATCATTTCGGTGGCAAGGCGAATACGTGTAAGCGGCGTACGTAGGTCATGGGAAACACCTGCCATTAATAACCGACGGTCATTCTCAAGAGCTGCAATACCACGCGACATTTGATTAAACGCACGGGTTACTTCAATAACTTCAGTAGAGCCTTGTTCTTCTAATTTGGTAGAAAAGTCACCCACCCCTACTTTCACAGCTGCTTGTTGCAATGCTTTTAAAGGTCTATTTAGATGACGGGCAAACAACCACCCACCGAGTACACTTAAAAAGCCAATACTCGATAAATAAAAGGTTAAGAACTTTAAGTTGTTTTCTTGCAGGCCGGTGAGCGGCACACGCACCCAATAACCCGGTGCTTGCGGTGCTTCAACCCAATAAACAAGTGGATCGGTTTGGCTAATACGTACTCGAGCAGAGCCATTGAGCTCTTTCGACATACTGCGCGAAAGCATCGAGTACTCACGAGTTTCAGCCAACCCTTCACTCATCGCTTGGCGCTGGGTCATCACTTCGATGCCGGTGATCTCAAAAAACTTATCTGAGGCTTCTTTGCTTACCTCAACCCCTTCTTCCCATTCGATAAACACGGTTTTCACCTGTTTAGATAGGATCAGGTTTACTTGTTCTATAGTTGGTTTAACAACATAAAAACTAACCGTGATATAAGAGACAATTTGATTGATTAACAGCAGGGCTGCAACCAAAAATACCGTTTGTCCAAACGCACTACGTGGAAACATGCCCATTACTGTTATTTTTCACCGTCTGGCACAAATACGTAGCCTAAGCCCCATACTGTTTGTATATAACGAGGATTAGCAGCATCCACTTCAATCATACGGCGTAAGCGTGAAACCTGAACATCGATACTGCGCTCAAGCGCACTGTAATCTCGGCCACGCGCTAAGTTCATCAGTTTATCGCGACTAAGCGGTTCACGTGGATGAGTCACTAACGCTTTTAATACCGCAAACTCACCACTGGTTAACGACATTGTTTTATCACCATGGCTCATTTCGCGGGTCGCAAGGTTTAGCGTGAAGTCGCCAAAGCTAATTTCGTTTTCTTCGGCAGCAGGCGCACCAGGCACTTCTTTAGCACGACGACGTAAAATTGCTTTAATACGCGCTAACAGTTCACGTGGGTTGAATGGTTTAGGAATGTAATCATCAGCACCAAGCTCTAAACCGATTATACGGTCAACTTCATCGCCTTTGGCTGTAAGCATTACAATTGGAATGTCATTTTCTTTTTGGCGTAAACGACGGCAAATTGATAACCCATCTTCACCTGGTAACATTAAATCTAATACAATCAAGTGGAAGTTCTCGCGCTCTAATAAGCGATCCATCTGCTCTGAATTTGCTGCTGAGCGAACAATAAAGCCTTGTTCTACAAGGTAACGCTCTAGCAAACTACGTAAGCGCATATCGTCATCAACAACCAATACTTTTGTCGTTTCGTGTCCCATAACTTTCATTCTTTTTGTAATATGTTACTTATTAATATAAATGAAAAAGTTAAGAATAAAAAACGAATTACGCGCTTAGATTGTTACTGAACATTTCAAAATCCCACTCGACAAAGGTAAAAGACTTTTATACCTTGCGGCTGGTTTTCTTTTTAGGCTGAATAAAATGGCAAAGACAAATTTAATAACCCGAGAAGGGTATCAGCAATTACAACAAGAACATGATTATTTATGGCATGAAAAACGTCCTGAAATTACCAAAATTGTTACTTGGGCAGCAAGCTTAGGCGACCGTTCAGAAAACGCAGATTATCAATTTAATAAGCGAGTTTTACGACAGATAGATCGCCGTGTACGCTATCTTCGTAAACGCATGCCAGATCTTAAAATTGTTGACTACAACCCACAGCAAGCGGGAAAAGTGTTTTTTGGTGCTTGGGTCGAAATTGAGAATGAGCAAGGCGAAACAAAGCGCTTTCGTATTGTCGGCCCCGACGAAATTTACGAGCGCAAAGATTACATTTCGATTGATGCACCTATGGCTCGAGCGCTACTTGGCAAACAGGTTGATGATGATTTTTCGGTGAACACGCCTGAAGGCGCAAAAGAATGGTATATCAACGAGATAACTTATCCGGATGCGAAATAATTTTTGCCAGAAAATTCAGAAAGCGTTAATTAGTGATTGTTTAGTCTAAAAATGTGATCTATAACTAAAGGTACTCAAGATAAATCATTACTTGAGTTTTAGAAGGTAGTAAGTATGTCAAACGCAATACAACGCATAATGAGTAATGCCATTGTATTCGCACTATTAATTAGTGTGAGTTTGATATCTTACGCCAGTGATATAGAAAGCCATTCAGACAGTGTTACGCCAACCGCTCACTTTATTGCGTGTGATAGTGCAGACCCTGCCAACTTAGATACCGACCTCGATAAACATACTCCTGCGTTCATTGCTAATGTAGCCCAACCACTGCCAGATGCACGTGTGGTTTCGTATGTTCACCCTTGTAATAAGGTGTCTGTTTATAGCGCGCACCAGCGAGGGCCACCTGCTTTTTAATTAACTCAAATTTTCTATTTCAGTTTTATTAAAATGTATGGTGACCAAAATGAATAATTTCAAAGAATTACGTCTTCAAGATATCTCTAATGGCGCATTATCTAATGCAGTGAATGAAGTTGAGCCAACACTAGATCTCACTTCTTCAGCTTTAAAAGTACTTAATAGCTTTACTAAAAAAGACCCTTTACGTGCACATTACGGCACCACTATTGTTGATGCTTTAAAGCAAACAAATAGCTGTTGCTCAGATTTTATTTTAGTGGTTGATAGCGAAGATAAACTACTCGGCATCACCTCTAGTGCTGATCTGCAAAGCTCAAAAATTATGATCCTTGCACAGCGCTTGAACTTACACCGTGACGAAATTACCTTACACGATGTAATGACGCCACTTAGCAGCTTAGCTGGTGTGAGCCTGCAAAGCATCAGCTACGCAAGTATTGGCGATGCACTGCAAACCATGGAACACCAAGGTATGATGTTCTTATTAGTAACCAGTGCTAAACAAGAAATATGTGGTTTGATTTCAGCTCGAGAGATCGCTAAAAAATTACATATCCCTGTTAATATCAACCCAATTGCTAATGGCTTTAGCGAAGTATTACAGCAGGTTGATCACCCGCACTAAGCGTTAAAATCTGCGTTGTATAAGACTATTTTTGCAGGCCTTAAAAGCAGTGCTTTTAAGGCCTTCTTATTGTGATATTATTCAGGCAATTAATCTTCAGTTTTACTGATTTTCTATTTTTAAAAAGGTTTATGCATGAGCAATATCTCTGCACGCTTAGCAACCGAGCTAAGTGCCCAGCAACCACAGGTTGTTGCTGCAATCAAATTACTTGATGAAGGTGCCACAGTTCCTTTTATCGCCCGTTATCGTAAAGAAGTAACTGGTGGCTTAGATGACACGCAACTACGTTTACTTGAACAGCGCTTATCGTATTTACGTGAATTAGAAGAGCGCCGTAGCTTTATCCTTAATACTATTGAAGAGCAAGGCAAACTAACAGCCGAGCTAAGTGCTGATATTAATAACGCTGACAGTAAAACTGAGCTTGAAGATTTATATCTGCCTTTCAAACCTAAGCGTCGTACAAAAGGGCAAATTGCCATTGAAGCGGGTATTGAGCCGCTTGCCGATGCGCTATTTAACAACCCAAGCCTCGACCCAGAACAACAAGCAGGTGACTACATTAATGCTGATGCAGGCTTTGCAGATAATAAAACGGTGCTAGATGGCGCTAAATTTATCTTAATGGAACGCTTTGCTGAAGACGCAAAATTGCTAGCTAAATTCCGTAGTCATATCGCACAACATGGTCAGATTGAAAGTACTGTAATTGCTGGCCAAGAAAATGAAGGCGTAAAGTACCGCGACTACTTTGAGCATCAAGAACCGCTTAAAAAAGTACCATCACACCGTGCACTTGCTATGCTGCGTGCTCGTAATGAAGGCGTATTACAACTTAGTATCAACCCTGAGCCAAGCGCAGAAAACCCGGCGCAAGTGTGTGCACAAATGATTGCCGATCATTATCGCTTAGATGTTAGCAATTCTGCTGCAAGCAGTTGGTTAATGGGCGTAGTGCAATGGGCATGGAAAATTAAGTTAAGCCTTCACCTTGAGAATGAATTTTTAGGTGCAATGCGCGAAAAAGCAGAAACCGGCGCAATTGACGTTTTTGCTAAGAACTTAAAAGATTTATTAATGGCCGCACCTGCAGGTCCACGCACCACGTTAGGTCTGGATCCTGGTTTACGTACTGGTTGTAAAATTGCTGTCGTAGATAGCACAGGCAAGCTGTTAACAACACAAACGATTTTCCCGCACGCACCACAAAATCATTGGGATAAATCGCTTCGTACTCTTGAGCAATTATGCCGCCAGCATAAAGTTGAGCTAATCGCTATTGGTAATGGTACCGCTTCACGTGAATCTGACAAATTAGTAGCAGAACTGATTAAAGCCAACACTGAGCTTAAACTTAATAAAGTGATGGTTAGTGAAGCAGGCGCTTCTGTTTATTCAGCATCTGAGTTTGCCGCTAATGAATTCCCTAACCTTGATGTTTCACTACGTGGTGCTGTGTCTATTGCACGCCGCTTACAAGATCCACTTGCTGAGCTGGTAAAAATTGAGCCTAAATCAATCGGTGTAGGTCAATATCAGCACGATGTATCGCAAAGCCAACTTGGTCAAACGCTAACATCAGTGGTTGAAGACTGTGTAAACTCAGTAGGTGTAGACCTAAATATGGCGTCAGTGCCACTACTTACTCGCGTATCTGGCTTAAACAAAACGTTAGCACAAAACATTGTTAGCTACCGTGATGCGAATGGCTCATTTAGCAAACGCTCTGAACTTAAAAAAGTTGAACGTTTAGGGCCTAAAGCCTTTGAACAAGCTGCCGGTTTCTTACGTATCAGCACAGGCTCAGATCCTCTTGATAACTCGTCAGTTCACCCTGAAGCCTACCCGGTTGTTAAGCGTATCTGCGAGAAGAACAGCTTAGATGTAAACAGCCTAATTGGTAACTCTGACATCCTAAATAAGCTCGTTGCAAACGACTACACAGACGAAAAATTTGGTTTACCAACGGTTACCGACATTATCAAAGAACTTGATAAACCGGGTCGTGACCCGCGTCCTGAGTTTAAAACAGCTGAATTTAAAGCCGGTGTTGAAACCATTAACGACCTAAAACCAGGTATGATTTTAGAAGGTGTAGTGTCTAACGTTGCTAACTTTGGTGCCTTCGTTGATGTGGGCGTACACCAAGATGGTTTAGTGCATATTTCTGCTATTACTAACAAGTTTATTTCTGACCCACGTGAAGTGGTTAAAGCTGGCGATATTGTAAAAGTAAAAGTAGTTGAAGTAGATGCTGCGCGTAAACGTATTAGCTTTACCATGCGTTTAGACGATGATGTTGATACTAGCAATAAAGCTGCACCCGCTAGCAAACCTAAGCCAGCTGCGAAAGCGAAAAGCGCACCTAAGCAAAAACGCGAATTTGGCAATGTTGCCATGGGTAATGCCTTTGCAGATGCATTTGCCAATGCAAAAGTGAAAAAATAATAGGCTGTAGGCATAAGTCGAAAAAACCGCGTAAGTGTAAACTTACGCGGTTTTTTATTTGTATAGCAATTTAATCAGTCTCGTTGCTATGAAAGGCTCAATAAACTGAGCCTATATCGCTATTACTTACGACGACGAAGTGCAAGTAATGGCAGGAGTAACACAATGAAGTGACCTAATGAGCCGCTTGAAGAGCTCTTTGTTTCAGCTTCAGTTTCTGGTGTTACTTGTGAAGCGAATTCACAGCTACCATCATCTTCATTCGCAGTCGCATCATAGTTAGTTGCAGCAGCATCAGTACAGCCGAGCTCTACACCATCAGACTCAACCATAAGCAAGAATTCTTTGCTTACTTTGTCTGCTGGGTTTGCTTTGTCTTGTACTGTAACAGTCACCATTGTTTCACCATGGAAATGTGCATCAGGGATTAAGTTAAACGACATTCCGTCAACTTCAGCCGTAACATTCTCACCGGTTACCACTAATTCATTTGGCGACTGGTCTGCATCAACAACCATCACATCAACACCATCGATACGGCCATTTTCTGCTACCGTCATATCAGCGATGTCGCTCATTTTCAGGTTGCTTTGTACGCCGATTGAGTGCATTAACGAGCCACCTTCTTGGCTACCTAGTTGGTAATCAAGGGTGATATCTTGCACAGAACCTTTCGCATCAGGCATAACCGTAGCAGTAAAGTTAAACTCAACTTCACTTTGCTCTGGGCCAACATAATCAAAACAGATCACTAAGTCATCTTGTAAGATCTTGCCAAGGTCGTCATAACCAACCACATTGCTTAATGCACCGTCTTTAAAGCCGGCAGTTGTAGAGTAAACACTATCACCACCTTCAATAAAGATAGTCCCTTCATCAACACCTGCGCCTAGGTTATCGTAAGCAAAAATAGCTTCGAACATACCTTCATGGTCATCGATACCACTACGTAAAATCACTTCATAGTCAAACGTGTCGCCTGTGTATTTATCAGTCACATTATCGAATTCCATGAATACGAGATCACCTAAGTCAGGACGCTCTTCTTTATACTGAGAAGCAATTGTTAGACCTGTTGGATCCGTTGGATGGCGAAGGTTTTCAATTTCAAACGAGCCACGCCAGAATGGTGCAAGCGCTTCAACTAAGAAACCAGGACCGCGGTGTGCACTCATCATCCACCAAATAGGTGTGAACTGCATTGCACCTGTTGGGTGTAAACGTACTTCGTTATTATTTACTTGGTTGTAAATTTCAAACTTCGCACCCTCTTTATAGAATAACCAATCAATTGGCACATCAAAGTACACATTTGAGCCACCTTCATACCAAGCAGCTTCAGGTTGAATGCGGAAATCACCCCATAAATCGATATATCCTCCTGTCGAGAATTCATCAATCATTGGCGTTTTACACATCTCATTAGTGATGTTGTTAGTTACCACATAATCACGTTGTACGTTACGCGTTGCGTCTTGTGTACCTTGAATAGTTAACGTGTTGCCTTCTACAACTAACGAAGCTGCAACTTCTTCATTGTTTGAAGTTAGCGTTTCAGGCCAAACTTGCATGCCATCAGGAATCGTCAAAGACAATGAATAGTCACGCGCTTTAGATTCATAGTTAGCTTTAAGTTTTACATTAACGTTAACTAGGTCCATAGCGCGAGCAGTGTCTTGGTCAACATTTAAAGTAAGTGCTTCTGCATCACGCTTTAAATTAACCGATGTGAAACCAAGGGTGCCTTCAGCTCCCGCAGCATTACCTAATGCAAAGCCGCCATAATAAACATCATTCGGTTGCGCATCTGGTAAATCCCAATTTACAGCAATTTCATAGTTACCATTGCCGCTGTGCTGCTGTGGCGCTGATACACTGAATTCACCGGTATTTTGCTCTTTAACAATGGCGTAATGCGTCACTGTTTGGTAACCAACATCACGTAAACCTGCTAGAGCTGCAGTCGCAAACCAGTATTTACCTGGCTTAGGGTCAATAATGTTACAGTAGTTATCTTCAACACTACTTGAAGAATAACAAATCATCTCTTCATTTAGCGCTTTGATCAGTGCAGTAGAATCTTCCGCAATCTCTTCATCAGACACCATGAATGAGCCGCTTTCATTAGCATCATAACCCACAACCAAGTGTGCTTTTTTCATTTGCCAGCGAGGCTCAGCAAGATCTTCTAAATCAGTCGTTTGCTCGGTAGATGCAACTTTAACCATTAAGCGTTTTGTACCTTCTGGTACTTCAAATGCCTGGATATCCCACGCTTTTTCAACGCGGTCTTTTGTCACATAAGGTGCAACACCTAAGATATTTGCGGTAACCTCAGTTGGTTTTACTAGACCATAATAAGTCGGCGTAAATTCACTGTAGCTATCGGTATTAACAACGATTGATTCTGATGCACTTGCACGTGCCATATCGATATCAACCATGGTTGGTAGCTCATCAATGACGTTTTTCGCAACTAATGTGAAATGAGCATCAGGCGAGTCGCCATCAGTGTTCTTGAATAACACTTTACCGTTGAACCAAGCATCTTTATTTAAGATATTGTCCCAAGGCGCACCTTCTTCAACAGGATCAAGCTTAGATTCGATGATATTTGGCAACTTCATAGTAACCATCACATCTTGTGTTTCACCAGCTTGAAGTGTGAAATTACTTGGTGTTACGCTAACTTCTACACCAAAGCTTTCTTCTTCACCTTCAACAGCCCAACCATAAGCAGTTGCATCCCAAGTACCATCTTTTGTTGCTTTAACTGTTCGCATCCACGTACATTCAAGCTCACAGTCATTGTTAACTAAAGAAGGTAGGTTCAACCACTCAACTAAACCACCATTGCGCGGGTTCGCATTATGATAATTTTCAATAGTCTCATCCATGATAAGACCCGCATTTGCAGCTTGTGCTACGTCAATCGCACCGCCACCAGCCATGAAGTTGTAGTATGGGTCAATTAAAGTAACGCCGTTAGAAATACGTACTTTATTTGCCGTCATCATTAGCGCTGATTGAATTTCTGCTGGCGTCCAATCTGGGTGCATTTGCATCATTAGCGTCATTGCACCCGTAACATGTGGCGTAGCCATTGAGGTACCGCTCATGAAAGTCCAATCAGAAGCACTTGGATAAGCTGTAAATGGTTGGTCATCAGCATTCGCAGCATAAATATCAACACCTGGTGCAGTCACGTCTGGAACAAGGTTATTGATGTAATAACTTGGTCCCATAGAACTAAAGATAGCAAGTTGATTACCTGCTTCTTCATCAAATGAATAGTTATTTTCTGGCTCGCCAATTGTCGCAATAGCTGCGCCATCAGGGTTAGCATTAACCCAATTACGAATTGTATAGCGTGCGCTTGCTGGTAAGTGAATACCTGGGATCACATAGTTATCAGCAACAAGGCTCTCTGCAGAACTAATGTTTTGTAGAATAAAGCCGCCCGCTCCACCAGCTGCCACGTTCTTTGCTTTATCAACACGCGCAATGTCACCACGTAAACATATTACAATTTGGTCAGCTGTAAACGTGCCAGCAGGGAAAGGTGCGTTACAGCTTGCTGCATCGTAACCATCACTTTCATTAGGATCGTCGTATTTTTCAGCAAGAACAACTTCGCCAGTAATACCGCCAGAGAAACTCTTACCTGTATACTCACCAGCATAAGGCGTGCGAGTACCTTGGAAGTTATTTATGGTTTTAACACCTAAATCCATCACGCGGTCATGAGTTGATGCACCAACAGTGGTTACCCACGGTGATGTATGATCCGCTGAAATATAATAAGGACCCGAGTTACCCGCTGCAGCTGCCACTGAAATACCTGCTTCGCGTGCACTTAAGAAAGCCATTTCCATTGGATCTTCCCATGGGAAGCTTTCGCTACCACCAATTGAGAAGTTGATTGCATCGACACCATCTTCAATCGCATCTTCAAATGCAGATAAAATTGCTGATTCAGGACAGCCTGAGTAAAGATCGCCAGAACGGCCTGCATAACAAACTTGGTACGAAATGATATGCGCACGAGGTGCCACACCACTGGTACTTTCAAACGTAAATGGTAAGTTTTCACCATCACTTACTTTTTCACCGGTTGCAGCTTGAAGCGGCGTGTTTTCGATGTAATTACCCGCCGTAGTGCTTGCTGTGTGAGAGCCATGACCATTATAGTCTTCACCATTTTCAGGGCGGCGATCTGCACGTGCAAATTGATAATCAGCATTCATTGCTGTGACTTCTGGATACGAGCGAACACCAATTAGCTTGTCATTACATAGCTCAGGTTCTTCCTCACAGTCACCTACGAAGTTACCTGCACCTAGTGGATTTTTCTCACTGTACTCTTCGTCGCTTGCAAATGCAGGATGGTCTGTATTGATACCTGTATCAATAATACCTACAACCATACCTTCACCTTTAACACCTACCGATGAAGCCGGTGTTGCACCCTGCCATAATTGATCAGCACCAATAAACTCAGGACCACGGTCTGTGCGTAATTCAAAAATACGGTTAGGAGTAATACGCTTTACGCCTGATTGTGTCGCAAGTAGCTCTGCATCAGCTTGTGTCATTTCGACCACTACCGCGTTATTTGCAAGAGTAAATTGCTTTTTAATCGCAATATTGGCACCTCTTGCACGCGCCTTACTTAATACTGCTGTTTGACGTTGCTTTAAAAAACCTTGATACGCGCGCACACTTTGCGACGCTGTATCAATACGCTCTTTAACCATTAAAGAGCGAGATTCAGTAATAGCTGTAGCGCTGAAACCTTGAATATTACCTTGATAACTTGCTACAGGTTCATCATGCATTTGCACAATGTATGTTTGAATGCCTGTCACCCCATCTTGAGGTTGAAAAACATGTTCCGGCTGCTGACTTTGATAGTGCTGGTTTAAGCGTTGAGCACTTCCTTTGAGTAAGCTTGGATGATCTTCGATTTGTTTTTCTTGTTGATAATTCGCGATATCTTCAGCTGTAAATGTTGGCTGATAAAAGCCTTTATCTGACACTTTGTTAAAGCCAGGCTCTGCCGCAGCATAGCCTGTAGCGCCGACATACAAGGCTGTAAGTACGGCTACTGAACTTTTCTTCAAGTGTGCGATTTTCTTATTGCAAGGTTGCATATGATTCCCACTGATTTAATTCTAAACAGCTCATAAATTGCTTGAGCTGACACACTAAATTATTTAGCAGGCAAACATATACAGAGGGGGGGTTACATGGTCAAACCGACCTGTACACACTTGAGACACGAAATTAACATTAAATAAACACCAGAGCGGTAAAAATAAACGCATTGCAGGATATTTATACAAAATGTAGCGTTTTGTACAAAATACGATTACAGAAACAAAGTGAGTAGTGAAAACAGCTAGGGAAAGGCATCCCTAGCTGCTAAAAAATTAGAAGTTATAACGAACCGAAAGTGCAAGGTCTGAGTAATCATTTGCATCACGATAGCTTGCGCTTATCAGCCAAGCTGGTGTAAAGGCATAGTTTGCCCCTAAATGAAATACAGCATTATTTTCGCTCTCTTCGTCGTGCAAACGCTCGTAGCCAACGCCAGCGTTGATCTCAAATGAATCAGTTAATAGATGTCTGATTTGCGCGTTAGCAGACAAAATATCTGCGGTTTCTGAATTTGAGTGATTCTCTGAAAAGCTATTAAAAACTTGATCTTGGTATGAGACAACTTCTTTAACATTAAGGTCAATTTCTCTCTTTAACTGGCCAATCTTTGCTGAAAAATCAACTTTAGTGCGATCGGATAGCGAATAAATATAACCTAAACCAATTTCGTAACGCGTCATATCAATATCATAATCGAAAGTATAAGCTATGACAGTATCACCTAAATAATTATCATTGCTATCGTAAACACCTGAGCCATTGAATTCATTCGTTGCAGTCACATCATCATTTAAAATTGAATAATGACCTGTAACATACCAATTCTCAGCAAACTGCTTACTGAAATTAAAGCCATAACCTTTAAGAGATCGCTCATCTAAGCCATCAATTTCTGTCTTTTTATATCCTGCTTCAACAAAGTCATAGCTTAGAGGCGAGGTGTTTTCTGCCATGACAGCGGTAGAAGCAAGTGATAATGCGCAAGCAAGAAGAGTGTATTTCATTGTTTAATCATCCTAATTATAAATCGTGGACAATCTACCAAAGCGAGTAAGGACCCGCAATGGAAACAATATTCGTTTTTGTAGTCTAAATGTAAGAAACTGTTAGAGTCATTAATAAAATAAGTGAGTAGTTATGTAGTATTTAAACTTCGTTAGCGACAAGTTTTAACCACAAAGTGATTAACTGATACTGTTAATTGATATTAGTTAAATAAAGGCAGAGAACTGATTTTGATTAGTGGGCGAAGTAGCTGCTTGATAAAAATTAGCAATACGCGCTGCACGCTCGTCTACTTCAACATCACGCTTGGCTGTTTTAGTTTCGCTGGTTTGAGTAGCGCTATCTTCGGCATACTCACTGTTTATTTTGAAAGTCGATTTGCCTGAGTCAGCATCGCCATCAGCTGATTGACTGGCAAGCTCAGCTTGCGCTGCCATAAGCTTTTGTGTGGCATCGGCAGCAATTGAGCGGTCAGCACTTGAAGGCTCTTGTGGTGCAAGCGCAGCTGCACGCACCGTCTGCATTTTTTCGATTGTAGCTTTTGGGTCGCCTTTAATTTCAGCAACGTCAATTTGCACCTCGCCGCCCACGGCATAGTTTGTACCATCAGGGCCGCGTTGATACTCATAGCTTGGCGAGCCAGCATATTGCCCCCCTACGGTTGCATGCGCTTGTTCATGAATACGCACTTCGGTATCTCGGGCTTTTAGCTCTTTAATTTGCTCAGCGTCTTGTTGCTCTTGCTCAGCAACCTTTTGCTCTTTTTGCTGCTCTTGTTTAGCTTCTTGCTGTTCTTGCTCTGATTGTTCAGGCTCGCCTTGTTCGCTACCTTGTTGGCGCTCTTCAATCACTTTGTCTTCAGCAAGACGACCTTTAGCATCATAGGTACCAACCTCAGAACCCGGTTGTTTGGTTTTATCACCATCGCTAAGCGTTTTATTTTCGGCATTACTTGGTTTAGTAGCAGCAGGTGGCGGGATTACTTCACGTAACTGATTATCACGGCGAGCACTTTCGGTGTGCACATTCGCCGTGTTGATATTAATCGAGGGAAACGGAGTAACGATATTCATAAGTACTAAACTTTAATATCTATTAATGTACCGAGCACTTCATCAGCAGTCTGAATCGTGTTGATATTGGCTTTTGCATTAAACTCTTCAACTTTTAAATTAACAAGCGACTCATCGATTGGGGCAGGTTGTGAAACTGGCGGAGTTACAGCTTCATTTGGAGTTGCCGCTTGTAATTGCCGTTGTTGAGCTAATTGGGCATCATCTTGCTGATCAATTGAGGCACGGCTAATCTCAGCGCTCGCCTTTTCGATACCTTGGCTTGCACGGTTATAACCTTCTACCGCATTATTAAAAACAGAACTGATTGGCATAACACCCTCCAACAGTGAGATCTACTCGTTAAGTATCGCTCATAAAACGAGCAAAATAAAGCTAAATCCCGCTATTTTTGTGGCCTACGGCCGAGTTTAAATTAACACATTGATTTCAGTGCTGATATAAATGCCGCTTTATGTGAAATAAAAGGCGCGTGTGAGGCCTTATCTAAAACTTCATATTCAAACTGAGGTTGTAAGGCATGCATTTTTTCAATCGCGCGATAAGGTACTAATGAATCTAAGCGACCGAAAATACCACGCACAGGTACGCTAAGGTTAGCGAATAGCTCACGTAAATCATCCTGCTGTAAAATGTCTAAGCCCGCACTTAAAGCTTGTTCTTGAGGCGCTGGGTATTGGTTTAAAAGTGCTTTAAGTTGCTTAATGTCATCTCGTGCTGATTCACTGCCCATTGCTTGTATCGCCAAAAACCTTTCTATCGTTTTTTCTCTGTGACTAACTAGCTGATCTTTAAATGCGTTTAATACGTCAGGTTTGATACCTGGCCATTCGTCGGTTTGCGCAAAAAAGGGGGTTGAGGCAACCAATACAACCTTTGCGACTTTGTCAGGCCAATGTGCTGCAATATACAAGGCAAAAAGCCCACCCAACGACCAGCCAACAAGAATAGACTTTTCATTTAGCTGTGTACTTAGTTGCTCAGCTGCAGCGTGCAAAGTGTAAGGTGTGGGAATAGACTGTGCGTTACCAAAGCCAGGTAAATCGAGGCAACGGACTTCACCATCATGAAAAAACTCAAGCTCAGGTTTGATCACTTGCCAAACCCCTTGGTTCATTCCCCAGCCATGTAATAGCACCATATCATTTTGCATATTTTGTATTTCCCAACCACACTTAGCGCTCATAATAGCGTTTAAAGGAATGAATGCAATGTCTCACTTACCTCATGCCTTAAAACTAGGGCTAGACGCACTATTCCCCAACTTTTGCATTAGCTGCCAGAATCACATACAGGCTGATCAAGCTTTGTGTCAGTATTGTTTAGATGACCTCAATTTATTTGACCTTACACACCATCCAAACCTGTTACATCGACCTGATATCTGTGATGCATTTCCTGATAGTAATTTTGATCATTTAATTGCCTGTGCTTGGTATCAAGCGCCTTTTAAACTTTGGCTCAAGCAATTGAAGTTTAATGACCAGCAGTATTTTCGTGTGGCGCTACAACAAGTAATACAGAGGCAGCTGCAATTAGCTCATCAAGTTAATTCAAGTTGGCCCGATCTTTTTATTGTGCTACCACTGCATAATCAACGCTTTTTAGCGCGCGGCTTTAATCAGGTAAGCCAAACTTGGCTGCCTGTTTTGAAAAACCAGCAATGTACTGTTAGCTCAGCTCTTTACAAGCAAAAAGCAACCAAAGCGCAATCACAGTTAAGTAAAGCGAAGAGAGTTAAAAATCTACAAAATGCCTTTGTTTGTCAGCAAGATTTAACAGGAAAAACCGTGGCGATTATTGATGATGTGATGACCTCTGGCGCAACCATAAATGCTGCGACAGAAGCCATAAAACATGCAGGGGCAAAGCAAGTATGGGCTATGCTCACTTGCCTAACGGGGTTAGGCAACCTGCATTATGATTAATTGTGATTACTTATCACCAGAGGCATGAAAGGCATTACCAAAAAATAAGGCATTGCTTAGTAATCGACTCGTGCCGTACCAGTAACCACGGAATACAGGGTTATCTGTCATGCCTATCACACTGCCTTTGCCATATGAGTGCGCAATGAGGCCTGCCGCGCCCGCGACTTGCTCTACATTTACGTCATCAGTAAAGCCAGCTAGAAGCGGTTTATCTGTGTAAGTAAGCACATTAACAAATGGGGCATCTGACTTCTCAAGTAGCCAAGTGCTATTCTTAAATACAGGTAATGTATTACGGTTAAGCGAATACGTAAGTGGATGAGATAAATCCACTGAGGTATTAAAAATTGCACCGGCAATACGCTGACGACCAGCTAAGTCATCTTTATCAGCATAAGTAAGTCCTGTTGTATCAAAGGCACTGGCTACATCGCGACGAGATAAGTAGTTTGCTTTTAGTAGCTGCTGATCAGCTAAGAACTTAGCACCACCTTTATGACCCCAAATAACACCGCCTTTACGAACCCACGACTTAATAGCAACTTTAGTCGCATCATCAAGGCGATTGAAATTTCCGTGCGCTAAAATAATATGGCTGTAGTTTTCAAGGTCGATGTTACCTAAGCGCTCCATTTCGATAATGCTTGGCGCGGTGCCTACAAAACGATCTAAGTAATACCACACTTCACCAAGCTCATACTGGCTAGTTCCTTGACCACCCACGAGTAATACTTTAGGCGCTTTCACAACCGCCATTGCACGAGAACCTAAATCAGCACCTTTAACCGTTAAGCCCGAACTAATTGGCGTAATTTCAATGCCAAACTCATTCTGTGCTTGGTTTAAATAACTAACCCAGTTGCTATCAGTTTGCAGACCAGCAGGAACAAGAATACTACCTGGTTCAAAAGCTATTTCACTTGATGGCGTTTTTGCTGTAAGTGGGCTTAATGCCACGCGTGCTTTCACACCTTGTTCAAGCAAGCTATTAAGCATTTTTGGCGCTAGGTAATCATCCCATTTAAATGCATAGGCATAGCTTTGCGGTAATGCTGCAAAGCTTGACTTAACACTTTGCTGCCAAGGCATTTTTGCCACATTTAAGCCCCAGTTGCTGCTTACCTTTGCAAATTCTAAATTAAAGGCATGAGCAAGTGTCCAGCCAGATACATCATAAAAGGTATTATCAACAAAACGCTGTTGCTCACTGAAAATCGCTTTAATTAAACGAAATTGTGGCTGTGCTAATGGCACATAATAGCTCTGCTCAGAAAAGCTTTGACCGTTTACTTTTAGCGGCTCTTCTAACATGTACGCATTGATTTGATGTTGTCTAAGTAAATCAAGGAAGTATTGCATGCGGCTTTGATCAGCGCCGCCTTTAACTACATACCCTTTAAAGTCTTCATCACCAGCAAGATCAACTGCTTTGTTGTAAAATTTTGCTTGATAATCAAGTAAGTCTGTACGGTTATCAATCGCCGCTTGGAACGTCGATAAGCTTGTTAATAACTGATTTTTAATCGTAAACGGGAAGCTTAACGGGCCGTTGATAGTTTCTTGTAAGTGACCACGCGAGCTCGCTTGTTCAAATAAGATGCCCACACCACCATTTACGTCTGGGTAAGTTGAGCCTTTACCATAGTAAAAGTCATCAAAGCTTTCTTCAGTGAAGTAAAGTGCGTTGTGCTCATCAAGTGTTTTTGCATGATAGTTTGCAATGGCTTTAGTCAGCGTGACATTTTCTTCTGGCGTGATTGGGTGCTTACGAGTTGGGATCCCTGGTTGGAAAAAGTAAGTGCTGTTTGGGCCCATCTCATGGAAGTCAGTTAGGATATTCGGTTTCCATTGGTGAAACTGTGCAATACGCGCACGCGATTCAGGGTGCTGCAGTAACAACCAGTCACGGTTTAAATCAAACAAGTAATGGTTAGTACGACTGCTTGGCCAACTTTCGATATGCTCGCGAGTTTGTGGATCTGATGATAACTTCATGCCGCGGTTGCTGTTTGCCCAATTTGCAAAACGCGCTAAGCCATCTGGGTTTAATGATGGGTCTAGTAAAATAACCGTGTTGTTAAGTAAGGCGTCAATTTCTGGCCCCTGTGCTGCAGCAAGGTAATACGCAACGAGAAGCGATGCATTGCTGCCTGATGATTCATTACCGTGAACACTGTAACCCATCCAAACAACCGCAGGCTGTTTGCTTGAGTCACTCGCTTCACCATTTAGGCGAGCTAAGTGAGCCTTGCGGATTTGCTCTACTTGGCCAAGTTTGTCGGACGCTGTAACCGTTAGCATCACCAGTGGACGCTGCTCATGAGTGCGACCGATTACTTTAAAATTCATTCGGTCACTTTTTTCAGCAAGAATTTGCATATATTGCACAAGTTGATCGTGACGTACATGCCACTCACCCACTTCGTAGCCTAACACCTGCTCAGGAGTCGGAATACTTGGGTCAAATTTCACATCTTGTTCAAAGTAATAAGAAAGAGGTTTTGCTAATGCGCTGACGCTCACTAGCATGGTTAATATTGTTATTATGAAACGCATAGATAGCACCCGTAATTATTTGATGTTTTAACGCTACCATTCGATAAAATAGATGCAACTTTTTACGCTCAACACTGGCGACAACACGATGAGCGGAGTATGATACACAGTATCCGAGTAATTTAGTCAAGTATAGTCCGTTTTATGATCTCTATTTCTGAATCTGCACAATCTCATTTTGCTAAACTTTTAGCAGACCAAGCTGAACAAACAAACATTCGTGTGTTTGTAGTAAACCCAGGTACTTCGCAGGCTGAGTGTGGTGTTTCTTACTGCCCAGAAGACGCCGTTGAAGCGACTGATATTCGTCTACCATTCAATGGTTTTGATGCCGTTGTTGATGCAGAAAGCGCCCCTTTCTTAGAAGAAGCTGAAATCGATTTTGTAACTGACAAAATGGGTACTCAGTTAACGCTTAAAGCGCCGAATGCAAAAGCACGTAAACTTAGCGACGATGCATCACTGCAAGAACGTGTTCAACATATGCTTGAAACCGAAGTGAATCCACAGCTCGCTAACCACGGCGGCCAAGTTAGCCTAGTAGAAATTACTGCTGACGGTATCGCGGTACTGCAATTTGGCGGTGGCTGTAACGGTTGTTCAATGATTGACGTCACACTAAAAGAAGGCATCGAGAAAGAAATGATCGCCAAGTTTGACGAAATCAACGGTGTAAGAGACATTACTGATCACCAATCTGGTGAGCACTCTTACTACTAACCGGTATATTAAGCATGCTTAAAAAATGGGTATTTCGCTTAGGTAGCGACCCCAAGTTAAGCTTAAAACGCTTTCTTCGCGGCCTAGCACTATTTGTGCTAGCCGTGATTTTTATTGCCATAGGTTACTATGGACCCGCACTATTTCAATTAATTGGCCTAGCCATACTAGCAGTGGCTTTATTCTTTGCTGGTTGGGGCTACTTAGGTATTTTTGCCAACCGTTTTGCGCAAGTTTTAGAGCGCTCGTCTCCCAAAAATCACGACCCTGATTTGTGGAAGTAATTTAATCTAATAATTGCTGATTATTGATAATTTTACGGTAGCGAAACCACAGCGTTAACCCGCGCATTAGCATAAAGCTGGTCATCGCAAACCATAAACCATGATTTTGCCAGCTACTCACTACCCAAAACAGTCCAAAAAAGCCCACTAGAGCACTAAATAGCATAGTATTACGCATGTCTTTAGCACGGGTTAAACCGACAAATACGCCATCAAATAAAAAGCAGCCCATCGCCGCGATAGGCAATATAATCACCCAAGGAAGGTAAACCGTTGCAAGGCTGATAACTTCGGGCACATCGGTAAGTAAGCGAATAATTGCCTCGCCAAATAATAAAAATATAAGGCTATAAAACACCGCAAATAACCCACCCCAAAACAAGCTCAAATTAACCCATAACTTAATCTGCTTAGCGCTGTGCTCACCTTTCGCTTTACCGACCTTTGCCTCACTTGCATAAGCAATACCATCAAGCGCAAAGCTCACCAACATTAAAAAGTTTAGCAATACGGCATTAGCCGCTAAGGTTGTTTCGCCGATCCGTGCGCCATAAAAAGTCATAAAGCTAAAACATAGCTGAAGTGCTAGTGAGCGAATAAAAATATCGCGATTTAAGCTTACTAAATCAAGTAACTTAGCAACACTTAACCAGGCTTTCACAGCAAGATTAACCCCCTGCTTTTTGGCAAGCTGTACAACTAACATCAGTGCAAAAGCAAGGGCGATATAATCAGCGATTAAAGATGCCCACGCAGCTCCAGCCACACCCCAATCAAGAAACACCACAAAATAAATATCGAGCACAATATTGGTTATATTGGTGATAAGTAATAAATAGAATGGCCCGCGGCCATAATGAACACCTAGCATCCAACCAAGTAAAACCAAGTTACATAAAGCAGCTGGCGCACTAAAAATACGAATCGAAAAATAGCTATTTGCTTGCTCTAAAACGGCTTCATTAGCATTTGATAAATATGCCATTAAGGATTGAATAGGTATACTCAGCGCTATTAATAACAGCGCTACCGCTGTTGCTAGTAACAAGCTGCGCTTTAATAGCTCAGCGAGTAAGGTGTGATCGCTTTTACCATAAGCCTGCGCAACTAAGCCTGTGGTGCTCATGCGCAAAAAGCCTGCTAGCCAAAATAATAACGAGATAACTGCTGAACCGAGCGCTATACCAGCTAAATAGTGAGCGCTTCCTAAGTGGCCGATTACAGCAGTATCAACTAAACCTAACATTGGCACGGTAATATTTGATAAAATCATCGGACCGGCTAATAACAGTAAACTTTTATGGTGTGCCTTATGACGTTTAAGAAAATGTTTCATTTAGTATTTGCAGTCCTGTTAGGTTTATCTTTGCGTGCCCATGGCGCAGTCATTCTACAGTATCACCACGTCAGTGAAAGCCTTCCTGCGGTAACCAGCGTCAGTAACGAAACATTCACTGAACATATGCAATATTTAAAAGATAATAACTTCAACGTTATTCCACTAGATGAACTCATTACCTCGTTACAAGCTGGCCAACCGCTAACAGATAAAACCGTCGCAATAACCTTCGATGATGGCTACAAAAATAACTATGAAGAAGCTGCGCCCATCTTAGAAAAATTTGACTATCCGTACACTATTTTCGTAAATCCCGAGCTAATTGATGAAGGCAAAAGCTATGTAATGACGTGGCAGCAGTTAAAGGAGCTATCGAAAAAAGGCGCCTTAATTAGCAACCATACGCAAATTCATAATTACTTACACCGCAAACAACCAGGCGAGACTGAAGAAGCATGGCTTGCACGTACTAAAGAAGACATTTTATCTGCCCAGCAGCGCATTAAAGAAGAAATTGGCCATGATTACAAATACCTTGCTTACCCTTATGGCGAGTTTAATAATTCACTGCAACAACTAGTAAAATCGCTAGGATTTGTTGGTATAGGTCAGCATTCAGGGGCTGTAGGTATCCATTCTGACTTTACCCGGTTACCACGCTTTCCGGCATCGGGCTTTTATTCAAAGCTTGATACGCTTGCCACTAAACTCGACTCTCAAGCATTCACTATCAAACAGCTCAGCTATTCAGATAGCGTGACGGACGAAAACCCGCCAAGTTTAAGCATTCAATTTGATATGCAGGACTTTCATAAAAGCCAGTTTGCTTGTTATGTATCAGGTATTGGTCAAGCTGATTTAACCTGGCTTAGTAAAGATACGGTGAAGATCACCTCACCTGAAAAACTGAAAAAAGGCCGCTCTCGCTTTAACTGCACAGCCCCTTCTATCGCGAAAAAAGGCAGTTACTACTGGTTCTCTCAACCTTGGGTTATTGTACCTTAGCAGCTTGTTTTAGCATTTGCGCTGCAACCTTATCAAGGCGAACCACTTCATTAGCCGCATTGAGTTCGACTGCGGCTTTAGGCATGCCCCATACCACTGACGACAATTCATCCTGTGCTATGGTGTAAGCCCCAGCTTGATTTAATGCAAGCATGCCTTTGGCGCCATCGCTGCCCATACCTGTCAATAACGCAGCTACCGTCGCTTTAGGGCAAGCCACGACTAAGGAGTTAAATAGCACATCAACCGCTGGACGATGGCGATTAACCAGCTCACTTGAATCAAGCTGACAAAACAGACCTCCGGCTTTTTTTACTACACTCAAATGCTGATCGCCCGGTGCAATATACGCCCAGCCTGGTTGTAGCTTATCGCCATGCTCAGCTTCTTTAACGTTGATTTTACACGTTCTATCCATGCGCATTGCAAACGAGGTACTAAATACTGGAGGGATATGTTGTGTAATAACAATCGGTGGGCAGCTTTCTGGCATACGCACGAGCACTTCTTTAATTGCTTCTGTGCCGCCTGTTGAAGCGCCAATTGCAAGCACGCTGTTTGCCTTAAATTGCAATGCTGTTAAAGAGCTGTCGTCTTCAACTTTTGTTTCTTTAAAAGCTCGCACTCTAGCGCCAGCTGCAGTACGCACTTTTTGATGTAATAAATGGGCATAACGCTGAAGATTTTCAGTGACATTGATAGTTGGCTTAGCAATAAAGTCAACAGCACCAATTTCGAGGGCTTCCAGTGTGATTGGTGAGCCTTTTTGAGTCAGTGTAGAAATCATCACAACTGGCATAGGACGAAGGCGCATCAAGTTTTTTAAAAAACTTAACCCATCCATTTTCGGCATTTCGATATCAAGCGTTAAGACATCGGGATTAAGCCGCTTAATTAAATCTCGGGCTTGATAAGGGTCTTCTGCCGCACCAACGACCTGAATGTCTTGCGCTTGCTCGAGAACTTCCTTGAGTAAACCACGGATCAAAGCAGAATCATCAACTATGAGTACTTTGATCATTTGCTCTCCTAAAATAATTCAATATCCGTTTCTGCATCTTGCTGCTCAATATCGTGTAAGTATTTAATTTCACGTTTTTCAAGCTTATCAGAATGCAATTCACGCATTTTCTTAACCTGCGCCTTGCCTGTTTGTGGATCAAACATCACCTTACGTGGCCAAGGCCCGCCAACATCATGGGATACTAAATCTAAACCTTCCTCAAGTACATAGGCATTTGCAAAACGAATGTTACCAACACCAATATCTGTCATTGAGCGGATTATTTTCCCGCCGCCAAACAGCTTTACTTTGAGGTTGCGTCTAGAAGCACCATTTTTTAGGATTTCATTGATCAAGTATTCCATTGCCCAGTTACCATAACGGCAATTAAGGCTATGTGCGTTACTCGGATCAACACCTTTTTCTGCTGGCAGCATAAAATGATTCATACCACCAATACCTAAGCCTTCATCGTAAATACATGCAGCAATACACGACCCTAACACAGTTGTGATCAACTCATCAGACTTAGACACATAAAATTCGCCTGGTAATACTTTAGCAACCACTTTATGGCGCTTGCCATCCCAAAACCGTTTAACGTGCTCAAAACCAGACAATACAGGTTTAAAATGACTACTCATAGACCACCTTTTTGATAGATAGTTTGGCCTAAATTCTTAAACTCTTTGTGGTCCTTACCCAGTGTTTCGGAATGCCCCAAGAATAAATGACCTGAATCGGTCAACAAATCGTAATAACGTTTAAATAGAGTATCTTTCGTCGGCTTATCGAAGTAGATAACTACATTGCGACAAAAAATAACATCAAACGGCCCTTTCATAGGCCAGCTCTGTAATAAGTTTAGACGTTTAAAAAAAATATTCTTTTGTAGTTCAGGTTTTACTTTATATAACTGACCGTCATGGCTTTTTAGAAACCAGCGCTTAAGTTGGCTTTTGTCTAAACCATTCACATTGGCAGCGGTATAGGTGCCAGCCTGTGCTTTAGCGAGCACATTTGAGTCTAAGTCAGTAGCTAGAATTTTCACATCCCAATCAGATGGGAATAAACCGCTTAAGGTCATAGCAATGGTATAAGGCTCTTCGCCGGTCGAGCAGCCAGCAGACCACACCCTTACACGCTTTTGTTTAGCATTACTAATCAGCAGTTTGGGGACTATGGTATTTTTTAGATAACTAAAGTGATGTGGCTCACGAAAGAAAGAAGTCAGATTAGTAGTTATGGCATTAATAAACTCACTAAACTCTTGTTCTTTATTCTCTTCAAGAAAGTCTAAATATTCTTTAAAGTTCTTAAGCTTATGTTGGCGAATACGCCTTGCTAAGCGCGAGTAAACCATCTCGCGCTTATGCTCAGCTAAAACAATGCCGCAAGCATCGTACACTTGTGACGAAATAGCTTTAAAGTCACTATCCGTTAGTAAAAACTCTTTCATGTGCTTGACCCTGCAGCTGTAACATTAGATGCAATTAACTAGTTAGAATTTAATTGGGAAGAGTTTTAAAACTCTTCCCACTCATCACTAGGGTCAACAAAGTTATTACCTTTAGGTGCCGAACGTACTGGTGAGCTTGGCTGTTTAGCTGCAGGCGCTGAACTTGCACGGCTTGTAATATCCATCTCGTTATTCGATAACGAGAAGAAGTTTAACAAGCGGCGCATATCATTCGCTTGCTCTGCCATTGATTCACCCGCGGCAGAGGCTTCTTCAACTAATGCTGCATTTTGCTGGGTCATTTCATCCATTTGGGCAATGGCTTTATTGACCTGCTCAATACCAGAGCTTTGCTCTTCAGAAGCTTGGGCAATATCAGAAATCATTGCAGTAACTCTTTGTACTGCAGTAACAATTTCTTGTAATGTTGAACCCGATTCATTAACCAGTAATGTACCATCTTCAACTTTTCCAACACTGTCTCGGATCAATTCTTTGATTTCTTTTGCTGCAGCTGCTGAACGTTGCGCTAAGTTACGGACCTCACCAGCAACAACCGCGAAACCACGGCCTTGTTCACCTGCACGTGCTGCTTCGACAGCGGCATTAAGCGCAAGTAGATTTGTTTGGAAAGCAATTTCATCAATGACACTGATAATGTCTGCAATCTTCTTACTTGATTCATTAATTGCCGACATACTGGTTACAGCGCGATTTACAACTTCGCCACCTTTTTGTGCTTTAGTACGTGTTTCTTCAGCAAGTTCATTCACTTCTTTAGCATTATCAGCATTTTGACGAACCGTACTGGTCATCTCTTCCATGCTTGATGCTGTTTCTTCAAGTGATGAAGCCTGCTCTTCAGTACGTTGACTTAAATCAGCATTACCTTGTGAGATTTCTTCTGCACCACTGGCAACCAGCGTTGCCGAAGTATTAATGCGATTAATCACTTCAGTAAGCTTATCAGCCGTGGCATTTGCATCACGTTTTAACTTATCGAACGAGCCTTGGTAGTCTTGCTCAATACGTTTTGATAAGTCACCGTTCGCCATAGCATCCAGCATATTGCCTGTGTCTTTTACTGCATCATCAACAATACTAACTAGGCTATTTAAGCCCTGCGCTAGACGTAAGAAGAAACCTTGTTTACCCGCTTCTTCTACACGGGCTTCTAAGTCACCACTACCCGCTGCAGCAACAAGGCCGGCAATTTCTTTTTCAATAGCGACTTCAGCTGTTCTATCTTCCCACTCCACAACCGTACCAATACGCTCGTTGTCTGGGGTAAAAATAGGGTTTGCAACCAAACCAAAAGTACGGCCGCCGACTTGAATTTCAGTACTGTACGTATCACTTAACTTAGCAAGCATGTTACGTTGATGTGCTGGATTCTTATGGAACACATCAATATTTTGACCAATTAAATTATTACTGTTGAAGTTAGGTAAATCTTTACGTAAATCACTTTCAGCAATTTTCATCATGTTCAGAACGGCTTCGTTCATGTAAATAATGTTGTTACCAGAATCAGCAATCATGGTGTTAGTTGCCACGCGATCAAGTGCTCGGCGTACTCGCAAGTTTTCTTCTGCTGCACGCTTTTCAGCATCCGCTTTATTTACGCTATCAGTAATATCTTGCCACTCAACAATAGTACCTAAACGCTTACCCGAAGCGCTCACCCAAGGAGTCGCAATCAAGCTAAAAATAAGCCCCGCCAAACGCAATGTGGTTTTGTATGGTTCAGATAATGTTTTTAGTAATTCACGTTGATGTGATGGTTGTTTATGAAAATCATCAACACACGTACCCACTAAATTCGCCACAGAGAAGCTAGGTAGCACTGTTTGTAAAGTTGATTCGCGAGCTTGCAGCATTTGCTTTACTTGCTCATTAACAAAGATAATTTTTAAATCGTTATCGGCAATCATCACATTAGCTTGGCATACACGCAGCGCATTTGATAAATCAGCATCACGTTTTGACTGACGTTCAAGCTCTTTTTGCGGTGTGATGTCTGTAGCAAATTTGATAACTTTAGTGACATTACCATTGCTATCAATAATTGGGTTATAGGTACCTTGGATCCAAACTTGTTTGCCATTTTTACCGACACGCTTAAATTCATCAGTGAAGAACTCACCGCTGCGTAATCGCTGCCAAAACTGTTGATACTCAGGGCTTTGCGACTCTTTTTCAGCAACAAACATAGAGTGGTGTTGCCCTTGGATTTCTTCGAGTCGGTAACCCATGGTGTTTAAGAAATTAGCATTGGCAGTTATGATCTGCCCCGACGGTTGAAACTCAATCATCGCTTGCGACTTTCTAAGTGCCGCAATAACTAAATCATTTTCCGACTCAACATTTTTAGGACTGCTAAACCATCCCATACCCTTCACCTTCTTGTTAATCTACCCAGTTAAATGTCCATTGTTTTTTGTAGGTCAAGTAATGCGACCATTTTCTCACCCACATTGACTAAACCCGCAACAAATTGCGCGTTGTCTGAGTCAGACAAATGTGGCACTGCCTTCGCTTCATGCTCAGCAATGCTATAGACATCCGAGACGGCATCAACGGCGATGCCCATAATTTTACATGTATTTTCAAGCTGTACTTTTAGAACAATTACAACGGTTAACGGTCCGTATTCAATGGCTGAAATACCAAAACGTAGCCTTAAATCAATAATCGGCACTATGGTGCCGCGCAGGTTGATAACCCCTTTGACGAAATCCGGTGAATTAGGGATCACCGTAATTTCTTCCCAACTGCGAATTTCTTGCACCGTTAAAATATCAACACCATACTCTTCTTCAGCCATGAAGAAGGTTAAAAACTGTTTTACATCTTGATCTTGTTCAAGGTTTAGTTTGTTATGCAGGTCGTCGTGCTGTGCAATCATGACGCCTCCAAATTCGCTTTTGATTCAATAATCAATTCTTGGCTCCCAGGCTTTCTAAGCCCAGATAATTTAATCAAGCCACTAATATCAACAATCAAAGAAACACGACCATCCCCTAGAATTGTCGCCCCTGAGACACCATCAACTTTTTGATAATTGGCCTCTAAGCTTTTGATTACCACTTGCTGTTGCGACAATAAGTCATCAACCAATAAACCTACTTTTTGGTTGTCACTCTCAACGACAACCAACAGGGTTTTATCAAGCGTTTCAATCGCCCCTTTATGATTGAAAATATTATAAAGCCTTAAGATTGGAATATATTCGTCACGTAAACGCAGCACATCTAAGTCTTTGCCTACTCGACTCACTTTACTAATATCGATTTGCAATGACTCAATTATCGAAATCAGCGGGATGATGTAAGTGTGCTCAGCAATTCGGACTAACTGCCCATCTAAAATAGCCAACGTTAGCGGTAGACGAATTGTAAATGTCGACCCCACGCCTGGTGCAGAAGCCACTTCAACAGAGCCGCTAAGTGCTTCAATATTGCGCCTTACTACATCCATACCAACGCCACGACCTGATAAGTCGCTGACTTGATCGGCTGTAGAAAATCCTGGTAAGAAAATAAGCTCGTTGATTTCGTTATCAGACAACTCATCGGTTTCTGAAATTAGGCCGTTTTTAATTGCCTTTTCACGAATTTTAGTGGTATTCAGGCCCTGACCATCGTCCATAATTTCGATAACGATATTGCCACCTTGATGAAACGCATTGAGCGTTACAGTACCAACAGGGTCTTTTCCCGCTGCAACGCGTTTATCAACGGTTTCTAAACCATGATCTAAGGAATTTCTCACTAGATGCACCATAGGATCAGAAAGCTTCTCCATCACGGTTTTATCTAGTTCGGTTTGTTCACCAAGTAATTTAAGCTCGACTTGTTTATCAAGCTTTTGCGAGATATCGCGTACTAAGCGAGGAAAGCGACTAAACACAAAGCTGATAGGCAACATGCGAATACGCATGACATTTTCTTGTAAGTCACGGGTATTATGTGCCAGTTGTGCTAAGCCCTCTTGTAATGAGGCTATAGTTGCTTCAGTGATCTCTTGCTCACCCAATTGACTTAACATCGCTTGGGTAATCACTAATTCACCCACCATGTTGATCAGTGAATCGACTTTATCGATACCAACCCTGATTGAGGTTGATTCTGCATTGGCTGTGGTTGCTTTAACTGGCGCTGGCTTTTTCGTATCAGTGATTGGTTTAACTGCTGCAGGTTCAGCCTCTTGCGCTGGCGCAGCCTCTTCAGCAACAGTTTCAACAGCGGCAACCTCTTCATCACCAAACAAACCACCACATAGGGTGATGGTGATATCAGCATCATCTTCAACCCATTCGAAAATTTCTTCGATGCAGCTTTGCTCTTTGTCTGTGGTTAAGAAAAAGCGCCACGATAAGAAACAGTCTTCAGGGGCAAGGTTAGTAATATCGGGCACATCATCTTGAAAGGCTTGTGTTTCAAGCTCACCTAGCTCAGCCAACTCACTGATCATGTACAGTGGTTCATTACCGGTTTTAAATAAATGATGGTGTGGTTTGAAATCGATTTGATAGGTGTTAAAGCTGCTTTCGCTAACAGCTTCTTGCGTTGGCTCTGGTGCTTTACTTGCAGCACGCATACCAAGAATTTCTTCAAATTTAATACGCAATTCATCAGCTTCAGTTAGATCTGGCTGCTGCTCAGCTTGTAAAGTTCTGAGTAAAGCCCGTAAACAGTCAACTGATTTTAAAAGTAAATTTACATGCTCAGCAGTAAGATCTCGTGAACCTTCACGAATTTGATCTAAAAGGGTTTCGAGAACATGAGTAAAGTCTGCAACAGCACTAAAGCCAAAGGTACCGCTGCCTCCTTTTATTGAATGCGCAGCGCGAAAAATTGTATTTATGGTCTCTAAGTCTTCTTCGCCAGGCACTAAGTTTAATAACTCAGCCTCCATAGCGTCGAGTCCTTCGAAGCTTTCTTCGAAGAATACTTCAAAAAATTGGCTTAGATCTATACTCATGCCCCGCTCCTATTATTAGCGAATCACTTTTTTCAATACCGCTAACAATTGCTCAGGATTAAATGGCTTAACAATCCAACCAGTTGCACCAGCAGCTTTACCTTCAGACTTTTTATCAAGACCCGACTCTGTGGTCAGCATCAGTAAAGGTGTGAACTTATAATTAGGTAAGCTACGTAATTCACGAATAAGGGTAATACCATCCATTACCGGCATATTCACATCAGAAATAACAGCATCAAAGCCTTGTTGTTTTGCGATATTTAAAGCTTCGCTGCCGTCTTTCGCTTCTGTCACATCAAAGCCAGCTTTTTTAAGCGTAAAACCAACCATTTGGCGCATAGATGCAGAATCGTCTACTGCTAAAATTCTTTTCATAAAAACCTCTTAATTGGCATTCTCAAGCACAAGATAATGGCTTAAGCCCAAACTATTAATTGCCTGTTGCAACGGCTTACTCTCGCCAACCCAAATAATTTTGTGTTGCACCGAAAGTAAATGCTTCTGTAATGCACATAAAAGCTGAATTGATGCTGTGTCAGCACGGGTCACTTCACTGATATCCAAACAGATATCATCATTTGCTGACAACTCTTGTAGCAAATCTTGATGGAGTGTTTCGACCTGACTAATAGCTAATTCTGTAGGGAGCTTTAACATTACTTATACCTTCCCTGCTTTAAACAATTCATAACAAAAGCTTAGACTGACTAAATAAAAATGCCATAATTTGAATCAAAAAATAGTAAAATTTTTTAGTAGCTTAGACATTTATGTCAAAAAAGGAAGCTTTTCTTTTGCGGAAAATGACTCCCTTAACCAAGAAAATTTACTTTGCGTAATAATCTGCTATTTTTTTGAACTCTTCAGTCAAAGTTGTGGCGTTTATTAATGGCACGCTGCCTTGTTTAAATTCAGGTTTAAAAATCGCACGTACCGAGCCATCGCCATCAACCATCACTACCGACGCGCTATGATCAACGGCATACTCTTGCTCATCACTATCGTTAATTGCGTAAATTAAGCCAAGCTCTCTAACAAATGGAAAAAGTTGCTTGTGCGGACCTGACACAGCAAGAAAATCGGGATTGAAGTAATCAATGTAGGCTTTGCGTTTTTCGGTTGTATCACGCTTTGGGTCAACGGCAACAAACCATACCTGCACTTTGTAATCTTGGCTTAACTGCTTTTGTACTGCCGTTAGTTTCGCCAATGTCATTGGACATATATCAGGGCAACTGGTATAGCCTAAAAAGACCAAATTCCAATGCCCCATAAACTGACTGTTATCAGCGGGCGCACCATGTTGATCGGTTAATAAAAACGGACTAATCGGCTTTGCCTGCTCATAAACCAGTGCTTCGACTTCAGGTGCGCTGTTGTTTTTACCACAACCGGTTACAAACAATACCGCACTGAAACATAAAAAAGCGACGATTCGCGTCATAAAACTAACCATTTATCAATGAATAAGGCGATAAAGAGTAGCATTAAATGCACGATTGAAAAACGAAATAAGTCCATTGCTGTATCATCTTTTGGGGCAATTTTTAGTTTTAACGCTTTATAAGTGAATATCGCGTTTAAAACGCTTGCACCTAATAAGTAAATTAGCCCTGACATGCCAATTAAATAAGGCAGCACACATACCAAAGCAAGCAAAATGCTGTAGCCAACAACGCAAGTTTTACAAAATTCGATACCGTGAGTAACAGGCAACATAGGAATTTTTGCCCGCTCGTAATCACTTTTACGTGCAATCGCCAAGGCCCAAAAATGCGGGGGAGTCCAAGTAAATATAATCATCACTAACAGCCAAGGAGCCGCGGCCATATGGCCTGTTTCAGATACCCACCCTAGCAACGGCGGCATAGCACCTGCCAAACCACCAATAACAATATTTTGCGGTGTGGCACGCTTTAAAAATGAGGTGTAAATAAAGGCATAGCCGACAAGTGCAAACAAAGTAAGAATGGCGGTGAGTGTATTCGCCCATACCATAAGCATAATAAAACCTAGTATTCCTATAGTCGCAGCAAAGCTCAAAGCATGTTGTTTACTGAGCCGACCTTTTGCCACAGGACGATGACGTGTACGTGCCATTTTACTGTCGATTTCACTATCAACAACATGATTGATCACGGCAGCAGCAGCCGACAGCAAGCCAATACCTAGCAAACTTGCAAGCTGCACAAATACCCCTCGCCCAACATCGGGAGCCAATGCCAAACCAACCCAAGCAGTGAGTACAAGCATAGCAACTACTTTAAATTTACTGATAGCTAAGTAATCTTTAAGTAACTCTGAGCTTTGAATAAATAATGATTTTTCTGAGCTTAGTAATAATGCCATCACAGCCTCCTAGGTTCTTATTTTTAAGTGGAAGCATAGTCTTACCATGCTAAGCAGTAACAATGCGGCCATTAGGTTGTGCGCAAGCGCTACACTTAATGGGAAGTGCCAGTGCACAACAGCTAGGCCTAAACAGATTTGGCACAACAAAGCGATTAATACAGTGACTGTGCAGTGCTTAATTTTTCGAGAGTAACAGCGTGAATATATGCGCCACATGATCAGCGCTAACACCACACAAGTAACCAGCGCCCAAATACGGTGTAGCAGATGAATAGACATACGCGCCTGCTGCGATAAAACGCCATATTCATAGGTGCTGTGCTCAAGCGGTAGCTGAAACACACTCTTCAAAGAAAACGGTTGTCCGTAGCTACACAGCGGTAAGCCATTACAATGCGGAGCGGCGTAATTTGCTGCAAGCCAGCCACCCAACGCAATTTGCAGTATTAGCACCACCAAGCCCACCAGCGCTAATCGGTAATATGGCTTTGCGCCGCTATCACTGCTAGCAACAGGGTCGGTCTTTAAACGTAGATACAATAAAAACAGCAACGACAAGATACTAAAACCGCCGAGCAAATGCCCCATAACAACCAAAGGCTGTAGGTTCATAGTGACAGTCCACATGCCCAATACGGCTTGGAATACCACCAATAATAATAGTGCTAATGGCAGTTTAACCGGCGTATTTGGATATTGGCGTTTTAACCAGGCAAAAACAAACAAGGCTAAAATAAGTAAACCAAGGGCACCGGCAAAATAGCGATGGATCATTTCTTTCCATGCTTTTGCTGCTTCAAACATCATATCAGGGTAGTTTTGTTCAACATGTAACAGAGCAGTTTCATGTTTTGGCACGGTTAAAAATCCATAGCAACCAGGCCAGTCAGGGCAACCAAGCCCAGCATCACTCAGCCGTGTATAGGCACCAAGCCCAACAACTAAGATAGAGAAGAAAACCGTAATTAAGACTAAATATTTATAATTTTTATACATCTTTATCCCCTTAATGAGGTTTAACTTGAACGCGCATAGTTAAGTAGTTTCTTTAAGTCTTTAAGTAAGCCTTTTTGAATAAGTCTGTTTTGTTCTGGCTCAGCCGTGTAGGGGTAATGCAAAACCACTAAACCCATGTGATCAACCAAATATAAGTCTCCCGCTTTGAGCGCAGGACTTACTGCTAATTGACGCCAATTTGCTGATACCTGCTGTTGATTTGTCAGTACCGCCACATCCACTTTTTGCTGATTTTTACCTAAAGCGACATATAGGTTATCTAGACTGGCTAATTGGTTTGCACAAACTTCACTGCACTCTTTTGGATAATTAAGCGCAATTGTCCATTGTTTAGGATCGCCTTGTTGCCAATCAGCTAATTTAACTTCTTCGCTTAAAAGCTCACCATGATTACTCGAACCACTCGGTAACCACTCAAGCTTTAATGCTGCATAAGCAAGTGCCAGCGGCACAAAACAGCATAAAACGAATAAACTAAGCGGGTTTATTTTCATAACCTCTCCTTCTCATCGCAAAATAAGCAATAACAACACACGCTAAGCCGATTAATAACCACTGCACGGCATAGGCGTAATGTTTATCTGGCCCCATCACAACACTCTGGTAATGCGGGGTTGCAATACCATCTGCTTCATTGCGATAACCAATAAAGTCTTGTAAGGGCTTTGCTAATTGAGCACTAAAAATTGCTAAGTCGATGCCTTGAATACGCTTAGGCCAACCTTGTTCTGCACCAATCTCATCGGCAAGTGTGAAGCCTTGTAAGTTGCCTTGTTTTAATTGCACAGTAGCCGTAAAGCTTGTTGATTCTGGCCACACAACGGTTGGCAACTGGCTACGGTTTGTTGGAGCTTTTAGCCAACCAAAGTTAACGATTAAAGGCGCGGTTTCACCTGCAATTGTCATCGCTACTAGTAAGTCATAGCCCACTTGCCCCTGATAAATTTGATTATCAAGCAGCCAGTAATGTTGTTTATTTACCTCGCCAGAGACTTTGACTTGCAAGCCCGTTTTGTTCAGCTCACTAGGTAAATTTTGCAGTTCTTGCCAGCTCAAAACGCCTTGCTCTTTCGAAACGGCTAACTGGCTTAGTTGCTGCTGTTTTTGCTCGCCTCGCTGGTATTGCCAAACGCTTAGTCGCAAACAAATAAGCACTGCAAGTATCACAACGCAAATTGCGATAATTGAGCTAAGCTTTTGTTTACGCCATAAAATTAACTGCATTTGGAATACCTAATATGATTAAAATCATTATTGTTTTGTTATTACTTTATATTCTGTTCAACCTATTTAGAGCACTGTTTGTGATGATGTCAGCAAAAGAGCACTCGAAACCCATGTCGCATTACTTAGGTCGTCGAGTGCTGTTTTCAGGTATTGTGCTGGTGCTCATCATTGCCGCAATGAAATTGGGCTTTATTCACACCAACCCGTCGCCGCTTCACAAAGCTACAGCACGTACACAAACACAAATAAACACAACCACACCACATCAACAAAGTGCCAATACCAAGCAGCCGCTTGAAAGGCAAAATGCTTTTCACTCGTGAAGTGGCCTTTAAAAATTCTGAGCAGCACCACAAATAAAATAATGGTGCCTAGTGTCACGTGCATACCGTGAAAGCCAGTTAACAAGAAAAAGGTATTCCCATAAACGCCCGCATCTAAGGTCAAACCTAAATCTTGGTAAGCATGCATATACTCGTAAACTTGTAAGCCAAGGAAAATCACACCTAACAGCACGGTTAAAGATAAAAATACCTTTAGGGCGCCGCGCTTATTGTTTTCTATCGCAACATGAGCAAAGTGAATTGTGACCGATGAGGTAAGCAGAATAAGCGTGTTGATCAGAGGTAGACCTTGCCAACCCATAGCCTGTGTGGTCTCGCCCGCTGGCGTAGTTAATAACGGCCATACGGCTTCAAAGGTTGGCCAGAGCACTTCGTTGGTCATGGCATTATTACCAGCACCACCAAGCCAAGGCACCGAAATCATACGTGCGTAAAAAAGAGCGCCAAAAAATGCCATAAAGAACATAACCTCAGAGAATATGAACCAGCTCATACCTTGTCTGAATGAGCGGTCCATTTGTGCTGAGTAAAGCCCTTTATGAGACTCTTCAATAACGTTTCTAAACCAACTAAAAACCATATAAATTAATATGGCAATGCCTAGATACAAGACATACTGGCCACTACTGCCCTCACCACTTACTTGCATCACAGTTAAACCAGCACCGACAGCAATTAAAAACATCGCGATGGCACCAACTATTGGCCAAGGACTCTCGGCTGGAACATAGTATTTTTCATAATTTTGATTCATTTTGTTTGCTCCCAATTAGCAATTAGCTTGGCGGCTTTTAATCGTTTTTAGCCACAACATGCCCGCTAATATCAAACACGGTATACGACAACGTCAGTTCCTCAACGTCGTCGGGTAACTCAGTATCAACATAAAACAACAAGGTAAATTCCATTTCTTCACCGGCTTTCATTGGCTGCTGATCAAAGCAAAAACAGGCTATTTTATGTAAGTACTTTGCCGCTTTACCCGGTGATACTGATGGAATTGCTTGCATGACTTTGTCTTCATTACTGGTGTTCTTTGCTGAGAATTTAACTTCACGCATGGCACCTGGTTGTACCGCCACGCTGTATTGCTCAGACTGCACCTTAAATGGCGCGCCGCTTTGGGCGTGAGTGGTAAAGCTGACATCAACTTGGCGCTGTGTATTTATTGATTCACTCGCGCTCGCTTTTTCTAATGATGGCTTACCATTCAACCCTGTAACGTCGCAAAACACGTCGTAAAGCGGCACCATTGCAAAAGCAAATGCGAACATGAGCAAGCATGTAATCAGCAGTTTTTTTAGCAAAGGTGCATGGTTCATTACTTAATCTCCGGCGGTGTTTCAAAGGTGTGATAAGGCGCTGGAGAATCGACTTCCCACTCTAAACCTTCAGCTCCATCCCATACTTTGGCAGGTGCCTTTTCGCCACCTCGAGCACATTTAAATACCACCAATACAAACAACAGTTGCGATAAGCCAAATGCAAAACCACCAATACTGATAATGGCGTTAAAGTCAGCGAATTGCAGAGCATAGTCAGGAATACGACGCGGCATACCAGCAAGGCCAACAAAGTGCATAGGGAAGAACAACACGTTGACACTGATTAGCGATAACCAAAAATGCCATTTCGCCAGCGTTTCGTTGTACATGTTGCCAGTCCATTTCGGTAGCCAATAATAGGCTCCCGCCATAATTGAGAACACAGCCCCTGTCACAAGCACATAATGGAAGTGAGCCACCACAAAATAGGTATCGTGATACTGAAAATCTGCTGGTGTAATCGCAAGCATCAAGCCAGAGAAACCACCTAAGGTGAATAACACAATAAAGGCGATGGCAAACATCATCGGAATTTCGAAGCTAATTGAGCCGCGCCACATGGTGGCCACCCAGTTAAACACTTTAACGCCCGTTGGTACCGAGATAAGCATGGTGGCGTACATGAAAAACAATTCGCCTGCCACAGGCATCCCAGTGGTAAACATATGATGTGCCCAAACGATAAAACTTAGCAGCGCAATCGATGAAGTTGCATACACCATAGACGCATAGCCAAATAGCTTTTTGCGCGAGAAGGTAGGTACGATAGTCGATATAATGCCAAAGGCCGGCAAAATCATGATGTACACTTCGGGGTGCCCGAAGAACCAGAAAATATGCTGGAACATCACAGGGTCGCCCCCACCAGCTGCATCAAAAAAGCTGGTTGCAAAGTATTTGTCGGTCAACACCATAGTGACTGCCCCTGCTAGAACAGGCATAACAGCAATTAACAAGAATGCCGTGATTAACCATGTCCAAACAAATAGCGGCAGCTTCATCCACGTCATACCTGGCGCTCTTAGGTTGACGATAGTCACGATAACGTTAATCGCCCCCATAATTGAGCTGATACCCATGATATGTACGGCAAACACAAAAAGTGCAGTGTTATCGTTGCTGTAAGTTGTTGATAGTGGTGCGTAGAAAGTCCAACCAAACGCAGGACCACCACCAGGCATAAGTAACGAGGCCAATAGGATTAAAAATGCGAACGGCAATATCCAAAAGCTCCAGTTATTCATACGTGGTAAGGCCATATCTGGTGCGCCTATCATCATAGGTACCATCCAGTTTGCAAGCCCAGTAAATGCAGGCATAACAGCACCAAACACCATGATCAAACCATGTACGGTAGTCATTTGGTTGAAAAAGTGCGGGTCGACTAACTGTAATCCAGGCTGAAACAGTTCAGCGCGGATCACCATTGCCATCGCTCCACCAATTAAAAACATGGTGAGTGAAAAAATCAGGTATAAACTACCAATGTCTTTATGGTTGGTAGTGTATAGCCAGCGCTTAAAACCTTTAGCTGGATGATGATGGTCGTGATGCGCATGCCCTGTTGCTTGCTCGTTAATAACATTACTCATTAGTTCGCCTCCGCTGCTGCATCAATCGCGGCTTGAATTTGACTCGGTTGGATAACATCGCCGGTATCATTACCCCACGCGTTTCGCTTATAAGTAATAACCGCAGCAAGTTGCTTAATTGAAAGCTGTTTATCAAACGCTTGCATTGCTGTACCAGGCTTACCGTGTAACACAATGTCTATGTGATCTTTTACATCACCTAATACAATCGGGCTGCCTTTAAGTGCTGGAAAAACGCCTGGTAGGCCCATACCGGTAGGTTGGTGACATGCAGCACAGCTTGCCATATACACTTGCTCACCTAAGACCATAAGCTCTTCTTTCGGTAATGTTTGATCAAGCAAAGCAACATCTGCTGCGGCCGCATTGGCTTTTTCTTGCTTGGCATCTGCAAGCCAATTAGCAAATTCATCTTCAGGTAAGGCTTTCACCACAACAGGCATAAAGCCATGATCTTTACCGCATAACTCAGCACATTGACCACGGTATACTCCTGGCTCGTTAATACGAGTCCACGCTTCATTGATAAACCCAGGATTTGCGTCCTTTTTAACCGCAAAATCAGGCACCCACCATGAATGAATTACATCGTCTGAGGTCATTAAAAAGCGAACTTTTTTATTGATAGGAAGTACTAGCGGTTTATCTACTTCAAGCAAATAATGCTCAGTTTTCTCTGCTTGGTTGTCTATTTGGTCTTTAGGTGTAGATAGAATCGAGTAATAAGCAATGTCTTCGCCCATGTACTCGTAATGCCACTTCCATTGTGAGCCAGTCACTTTAATGGTGATATCGGCTTTAGAGGCATCTTCCATGGCAATTAAGGTTTTTGTGGCAGGCACAGCCATGGCGATTAAGATGACAAATGGAATGGCAGTCCAAAGTATTTCAACTTTTGTACTTTCATGAAATTGGGCAGGCTTGGCCCCTTTGGATTTACGGTGGTGTATTAAAGCCCAAAACATCACCGCAAATACGATGATGCCGATTACACAGCAGATAATAAATATCGTCATGTGTAACTCATAAACATTATTACTTATATCGGTCACCCCTTTACGCATATTGTATTGGCTATTTGCCAATGCAAGCTCAGGAAGTGCAAACAATATAAGCCACAAGGCGTAACGCAGTTTACCCATGTGACGGCTCCTTTAGATGCTATTGCAAGACGCAAAGCGAAAAGGCGATACAACAAGGTGCCCATTCGTTTTTCTTATTGTTCAGAGCGACTACGTATCATTTTGACCCACTTATGATACCGACCCCTTGACTAACACCTCGCACATTTTTGTGTCTTTTTATTAATTAGGTGTTAATACAGTGTATTAACCAATTAGTTAAAAAATGACCAATAAGCAAGTTTTAATGATAATAAATGTTTATTTTGGTACAGAAATAACAACTATAATCAGCGCGTTATTTAATGTTTAGGAGTAAGAACGAAATATAAAAAGAGAGGAAAACTGCGCCATATAAGGCTTTAAATGAAGAGTAAGGATTCACAAATCCTAATTAAGTAGTAAAATTTTAGCGGCGCACCAAATTGAGTCAATTTAATGCACCAAATTGGGAACGCTTACATCCAGTCAGCGTTACGAATAACACCTACCGCTAACCCCTCGATGTTGAACGACTCATGCTCAAGATCAACCTCAATAGGCGAAAATTCTTCGTTCTCAGCGTGTAAAAGTACTTTGCGACCCGCTTTTTCTAGACGCTTAACTGTTACATCTTCATCGACTCGAGCTACAACTACTTGCCCGTTTTCAGCAACTTGTGTTCTGTGTACTGCAAGCAAATCGCCATCCATAATACCAATGTCTTTCATACTCATACCATTTACACGCAGTAAGAAATCGGCAGCAGGTTTAAATAATGAAGGATCAACTTGGCAGTGACTTTCAACATGCTCTTGAGCCAAAATAGGTTCACCAGCTGCAACACGGCCAATTAAAGGTAATCCTAGTTGCTCTGGCTCATCTTCTTCAATTAACTGAATACCGCGACTCGCCCCAGGCTTCATTTTGATCATGCCTTTTTTTGCCAGTGCTTTTAGGTGTTCTTCAGCAGCGTTGGCACTTTTAAAACCTAATGTTTGAGCTATTTCAGCACGCGTAGGTGGCATGCCTGTATCTTTAATAAAGACTTTAATTAGTTCTAAAATTTGCGATTGGCGTTTAGTTAATGGGCGCATACAACTGGTTTTCCATACAGTACATTTAACTGTGAGTATATACAGTTATTTGAAAATCGCAAATTTAAATTAAACCCATCATATTGCTACAAAACTAACATTGAACCACACCGAAAGATGCCATAAGGTATTAGCTTTAATTAGCAGGCTAAGGAAACACAATGAGCATTTGGCACCACCCAATCACATTAGAGCAATGTAAAGAGCTGGAACAAGGGATTACCGGGCAAGGCACTTTAATGAAAACTATGGGCATTGAGGTAACTGAAATTGGCGATGATTATTTAATGGCAACCATGCCTGCTATTCCTGAGCATCATAACCCTATGGGCATGGTCCATGGCGGAGCAAACGTTGTATTAGCAGAGACAGTGGCAAGCTATGCAGCCAATTTCGTGGTTGATTTCAATAAGTTTTATGCTGTTGGCCAAGAAATTAATGCCAACCACATGAAAGCGTCACGCAAAGGAACGTTAACAGCAACTGCGAGACCGCTGCATTTAGGTAAGCGAACTTCTGTTTGGGATATTAAAATTACCAATGCCGCAGGAGAGCTTTGCTGCGTATCAAGAATGACCGCAGCTGTTGTAGAGCGATAAATTCTGGCTATTTTTCAACAGGATAAATAGTAATTTCAATCCCTGCGCCAATTGCAGAGATACGTAACAAGGTATCGGCATGCAGGGGTTGGTTAAAGCATTTAGGCGAATTACCTGATTCAAAGCCTATATCAAATGTACGCTTTGAGCACGATAACCACTGTTTTAATGCATTGCGCGAGCAAGACTCAATAAGCTCGCAAAGCTGGTTAATTGCTTTATCTGGAGAGCTGATATCTGCGGTTGCTTCAATACGTGCTAGTTGGCGGTATTCATCTTGGTCATAATGTAAAACCATGGCGTTTTTCTTCAAATCAGCAACAAGCGCACTTATATCGTGCTTTGACTCAAGCTCCAGATCTACATTTAAAAATTGAATTTCCGACATACTCTCGTTTTTACCCTCTATTTATATCGACTGAAACTTTAACTCAGTTTTGTATATATACCAAATCTAGAATACAGTTAATGCGACATTATGCCGCATTGGCAATCTAGCTAAACAACCTAAAATAGCGCCCACATAACAATAATAACGGGGTAATAATGAATAAACGCCTGTTTAAGTATGCTCGTAAAGGGCATAAATGGCTTGGCTACTTACTTGCTTTGCAGATCTTTTTTTGGCTCTTAGGTGGGCTGGTAATGAGCTCATTACCACTTGAAAAAGTGCATGGTAAGCACCTGGCTAATCGCAGTTTAAGTAGCCCATTTTTATTGTCGGACTACCCTGCTTCAATTGATAAAATAACAGCGCAATTCGAGCAAATCGAGGGTATTAAATATAGCCATTTTTTAAATACCCCGATTATAGAAGTTACATCCTCTAGCGGTAAGTTTATTTTTGATGGCAGAACAGATGCTAAAATGCCTGCACCGAGTAAAGCGCAAATCATTGAAAATGCGCAAGCTCACCTGCTTATTGACGCAAAAATAACGCAAGCGCAGTTATTAACAAAAGGGCCTAGAGAAGTCGGTCACAAAGCCAATGTTTGGCAAATTAGCTTCGATGATTGGTTAACAACAACCTTATATTTAGATAGCCAAACCGGTAAAGTTATAACTGTGCGCAGCACCCTGTGGCGCATTTTCGACTTTTTCTGGATGCTACACATTATGGATTATGATGAGCGTGAGAACTTTAACAATCCACTACTCATCAGCTTCTCAGCCACCAGCGTACTATTTTGTATTACAGGAGTTCTCTTGTTACTACAAAACGTTCGAATTAAACGTAAAAAGCCAGCTACACGTGTTGGTCAATCAAAATAGGATTGCCATCTGGGTCGGTGATAATAAAACTCGCGTCACCGGCCTTTTGTATTTCTAATCCTTGTTGCTGAAATTGTGCAGCTAATTGCTCAAAGGTTGCAAATTCATCCAAAGCTTCAGCATTTTGATCCCACCCAGGATTAAAGGTCAGCATGGTTTTATCAAACATACCTTGAAACAAACCTATCAGATGTTCACCGTTTTTCATTATTAGCCAATGCTGTTCTATCTCCCCAGCAAACTCTTTGAAACCTAGCTTTTCATAAAACTGCTTTGAAGCACGAATATCTTTTACATTTAGACTTACAGAAAAAGCACCTAATAACATGGTTGTAATTCCTTTAATAAAAACGGCCTAACAACTATAGCTGAGTTGAAAAACTTTTCCTTTTTAGAATAGTCGCTCTAGAATAGCTGTTCCTGTAGTTCACTGATGTGATGGATATGCGTTTATTTTTATACTTAGCCCTTTGTTTTATTTTCACTTTTCCTATATCCGCTAAAGAATTTTCGAGCTTTTACAGTGCCAAAAAGCATTTAATTAAGAATCTACCAAGCAATAGTAAAAGCTTATATTGTGGTTGCGATATCAAGCGCCAAGGTAAAAAACTTGTGCCAGACCCTGATGCGTGTGGTTATATTCCTAGAAACTCTGTCACCCGTTCAGGAAAAGAGAATGCTCGCGCAAAAAGAATAGAGTGGGAGCACATTGTGCCTGCCTGGGAGTTTGGTCATCAATTACAATGCTGGCAGGATGGCGGTCGTAAAAACTGCGTAAAGGTCAGTGAAAAATTTCGTCAAATGGAGGCCGACATAAATAACCTTGCCCCCGCAATTGGTGAGATCAATGCAGACCGTTCAAACTTTCGCTATGGGATGGTGACAACATCAAGCGCAAGTTACGGTGCTTGCCCAATAAAAATCGATTTTAAACAACGCGTATTTGAGCCACCCATTTATGCAAGAAAGCAAATAGCCGATACCTATTTTTATATGCAAAAAACCTATGGCTTAAAAATATCTGATAAACAGCGTAAATTATTTGAATCGTGGCAAAAGCTTGAAATAGCTGAAATTAGCAATCGTAAGTCTTTATAACTAGCAGCACATTCGTTTACATTTTAGACACTATAATTTATTGCTTTCAGATTAAGTAATTGTTAGTTTTTAAACAATTTATATAAGAAAGGAAGCACCATGTTTAAAAATAACAAACTCGCTTTAGCTGTCTTCTTAGCGGCTTCAGGCATGTCTTTATCTGGCTGCGGCGGTGGTGGCTCATCGAGCAATACCGATACCACGAATCCACCACCAACAACTTCTGAACCCACTTGGACGGCTGGTGTCTTTGATCCATCAAGCGAATTTAAAGATCAATGCGCTGTACCGCGAACTGGCAATGATCCATATAACGATAATCAACCTTACCCAGATACAGCAGGCTCTGAGTTTACTGAGAAGATGTGGCTACGTTCATGGAGTGACGAAACCTATCTTTGGTACGATGAAATAGAAGACAATGACCCAGATAACTTCAGCTCTGTCGCCGCTTATTTTGATCAATTAAAAACCTTCGAAAAAACAGACTCTGGTGCTTATAAAGATCAATTCCATTTCAGCAGGCCGACAGATGAGTATTTTCAAGAGTCGCAATCAGGTGTGGTTTCTGGCTATGGTATCAATTGGGCATTTATCAGTAATGTTCCGCCACGAGAGTTACGTGTTGCCTATTTAGAGAGTGGCTCACCAGCTGCAAATGCAGGCTTACAACGCGGTGATACTATTTTAATGGTCGACGACGTCAGCATTGACACTAATACCCAACAAGGCGTAGATATTCTAAATGAAGCGCTATTTGGACCGACAGCTGGCGACTCGCACAATTTTGTTGTACGCAGTAATGATGGCACCGAAAAATCGTTTACTCTAGTCGCAGGTAATATAACCCAAACACCTGTACAAAATGTCGATACTATTACCACAGGAGATGGCACTAAAGTTGGCTACATGCAGTTTAACAGCCATATAAGTATTGCTCAGCCTGAGCTGATAAGTGCTGTGAATAAGTTCAAAACCGACAATATCGACGAGCTTGTGATCGACCTTAGATACAATGGCGGTGGTTTATTAGCGCTTTCTTCGCAACTTGCCTATATGATTGCAGGTCCAGCCAATACGAGTGACTATTTTTACTATCAAGTCATTGAAAATGACAAGCAGCCCGAGAGCGACCCATACCCGTTTATTGATATTGAAGTCGATTATTCTACTTTCGAGGGAACAGGTAACACACTACCTGACTTAAATTTATCGAAAGTCTATGTACTCAGCACTGATAATACATGTTCAGCATCAGAAGCACTTATCAATGGCTTAAAAGGCATAGATACTGAAGTTGTTTTAATAGGTGGTAAAACCTGCGGTAAACCATATGGTTTTACCCCAACACATAACTGTGCAACCACTTACTATACCATTCAGCTAACGGGTGTGAATTACAAAGGCTTTGGCGAATACTCTGACGGCTTAGTACCAACTCCTTCACCGCAATTCGATGCAGATGTAAAAGGCTGTGAACTCGATGACGACTTTAACCACCAGTTAGGTGATAGTGATGAAACACTTCTGAGTGCAGCGCTTTATCATATTGAGAATGATAGTTGCCCAGTGGTAACGCAAAGTGTCACAGCTAAGCAAGCGACAACCTCATCTTATGCTGCTGATGAAGCTGGTATTGCGCTAAAAGCTAATACTACACTTTACAAAAATAATATGGATTTAACCCGTCCGCTACCAGCTAAGGAAGGTGATAATGAATAAAGCACTGTTCTTAACCTGCACCTTACTGGCAAGCATAGCAGGCTGTAAAAGTACTCAAGCAGAGCAACCGGAAGATGCTACGCTTGTTCGGGTAAACCCGGGAGTGATTACTGATATACAGCAGGCTATTCAGTCTGCTAAAGGCGGTGCACTGGTCACCTTAGCCGATGATGTATTTACTAAAAGCGCAGAGTTACTGATTGACCACGGCACCAACAAAGGGCCTGATGGCCTGCCAATTATGGGTGCCCATTCAATTCCTTCTGAGAAGTTTGTGTTGCAAAAAGCAGGTGAGCAATGCCTGCTTTACTACCCCAAAAAAGAACTCCGTATTCCACTTCCCAATGTAGAGTGCGAAGTTAACTAACAAAAGGCGCAGCTTAGGCTGCGCCTTTTACATCATAGGCTTTGGTGAGGGCCAAACACCTCATAATGAATGCGTTCACTTGCAACCCCAATACCTAGTAGTTGCTCTTTTATCATTGCCATAAATGCGATTGGGCCACACAGGTAAAAGTCACCTTTGCTTATTGGTAAGCTTTCAGCGATGTGGTTTACATCCATTAAGCCCGCAAAATCGCTCCCCTTGCCATCTTTAAACCAGGTAACACAATGTAATGAAGCGTGCGCTTGCTGTTGCTTAAATAAGTACTCTTTAAAGGCAAACTGCGTCTCACTGTCGCAAGCATGCAGGTAATGAATTGGCTGATTAGGTTGATTACTTAATAGTGTTTCGAGCATCGCCATCATCGGGGTTTGACCAACTCCCGCTGAAATCAATACAACAGGCGAGTCAATTTCGCGAAGCACAAAGTCGCCTGCAGGTGGGTAAATTTCTACCTCATCCCCCTCAGTTAAGCTATGTAGGTAGTTAGATACCAAGCCTTCTTTTTTCACGCTAATTCGGTAATTACGGCCATTACTTTGCTGCGATAAAGAGTATTGCCTCACTTGCGTTAAATCACTGTTTGCAGGCGTTACTTTAATCCCTAAATATTGGCCTGGTAAATACGCCACAACAGGCTTTGCATCGGCAGGCGTTAATGTGAAACTACAAATTTGCGATGACTCCATACGTTTTTCTGTAATAGTGAAAGCACGGGTACCAAACCATCCTCCCGGCGCCTTTTTGGTTTTTTGATATAGCGACATCTCCTCATTAATACATACATCAGCTAATAACGAATAGGCTTCACGCCATGCATACTCAACCTCAGGGGTAAATTGTTCTGGCAATAACTCTTTTAAAGTCGCAATCAAATGTCCACCAACAATAGGATAATGCTCTGGCAAAATATGGTAACTGGTGTGTTTATGATTAATGCGCGCAAGCGCATCTTTTAACACTGCCAAGTTATCAATATTTGCCGCGTAGGCAGCTAAGGCATTAAACAGCGCAAATTGCTGAGAGCCCGATTGCTGATGTGTCATATTAAAAATATTTTTAAGCTCAGGGTTGTAGCTAAACATACGATCATAAAAATACTCAGTCACTTGAGGGCCTGCTTGTGCAAGCAACGGCAAAGTACTTTTAACAATCTGGATCGTTTTTTCAGATAACATAGTTTTTCCTATTGGAGAGATTAACCGCGGCGACCATCAACACGACGATTCACTAAGATGGGCGCACAATGAAATAAAAATAAGCTAAAGCCAGCAACCCACAGCAACGCACTTAGCTGCCATGCAAGGTGATGACCTAAATAAATGGGAAGTAACGAGCGTACAATGGCAGCTATCACAATGAGTACAAATGCCAAACTAATGTACGCAGGGGCTTGTAATGCGCGCCCTGTATGACCGTGAGAGACACGAACCATCATGGCGATGATCATCACACCTATGGTGCCAACAGTGATCAGATGAAGCGCGTCTTTGAATAAGATAATAGAGCTGAAATAACTCAGCGCGATGAGTATTAAACCCACAGATAAAGCCCAATAAGCCACGTGTAATGACCATAGCAAAGGTACTTTTAGAATGCCTTTATGCCACCACAAAACACACCGAGCCCCATGTAAACAAGCAAGCCAAACAAAGATCCAGCCGGTACTCATTGCGCTAAAAAATAGCTGACTCATAAAGAACCAAGCAATGGCGAAAAATGAGCTAAATACGACTAATTTATCGAGCTTGGGGGTTCTAACTTGTTCACTTAGGTTAAGGCCGCGCGCGGTAAAAAATGGCACAACTCGCCCAGCCACAACACCAACTAGCAGTGTCATGATAAGTACAGCGGTATCAACAACCCCCAGTGCCAGCGACATTTTATTAAGTACAACTAAACTTAAAAAAATCACATTGAGCGCACAGAGCAAAGATGCGATGACAACAAATAAGTAGTTATGGCTGCTTTTCGCCTGTATCAGCATGTCAGCTAAGATAATAATTCCAGCTAGCCACCAAACGAGTTGTAGCGCACTAACAAGATAAAGGTTCAGCTGCTCGAACCCCGCAATCTCAATAAAAAAACTAAGCCTTGCAACAAGCCAAATCATGCTAAGCAAACAAAGCTTAATACCACTTACACTCGGCACACCTGTCCATGTTTGTGCGGCGGTTAGCAAAAAGCCCATGGCAACCACGCCTGCAAAGCCAAACAGCATTTCGTGAGCATGCCAAAGCGTTGCGGGCATTGTTAGGTGCCACTGTGCATAGCCCGTCAAGATTAAAAACCAGTAACTCATAGCAAATACAGCTAAGGCACCTGCCGCCAAGAAAAAAGGCCGAAATGCTAATGCCCATAACGGCCACTGGCTGAGTTGATAAAATTTGATCTTAGTTGGCATAGGTTCAGTTAAATTAATGACTTTCATTCGTGCTCTCAGCGTTTAATTTCCCCAGCTATTGCACAGTTCAAGCCAAAAATAGAAACCATTAAATATCAATGCATTAAATTTGAACACTTGATAAATAAGTCAAAATGACACACAATTAAAAACATCAATAAAACACATTCAGGTCAAATTGACATGATGCTCAAAAAATCCCTTCTTGATGTTGCACTTGCACTTACCAAAGCAAGCAGTGTTGATCATAATTTCAGTTATCTGTTGAGTTGCATTAATGATTGGCTTGAATGTGATGCAGTTGCCTTATTATTGAAACAAGGCGATGTGTTAAAGCCCGTAGCCCTTCATGGGTTGTCGGACGATACGTTAGGAAGACGCTTTAAAATAGCGGAGCATCCGCGCTTATTTGAAATATGCCGTGGCAGTGAACCGCTAAAATTTGCCAAAGATTGTGGCCTACCCGACCCCTACGATGGTTTATTACAAAGCCAGCATGGAGACTTTCCTGTTCATGCCTGCATGGGCGTGCCGCTGCTGAGTAGCAAAGATAACAACGAACTATTGGGTGTTTTGACCTTTGATAGTTTAGATGAACATGCCTTTGACGCTTTAGCAATGAACGAGCTCAATCAACTAAAACAGCTAGCTGCAGGCTATGTTGAGCATGCCCTAACCTTGCAGCATTTTATGCAGCACGCACAGCACAACCATCAAGTTGCGCAGCAGCTTAACCTTGAGGCACTAACACGAGAAGGTGTCGAAATTATTGGTAATAGCCAAGCAATGCAGACCCTTAAAAATGATATTCAGCTGGTGGCTGCCTCAGAATTTAGCGTATTGATACAAGGCGACACAGGCGTCGGTAAAGAACTCGTTGCGCGCAATATCCATTTAAACTCAAAACGCCGCGACATGCCGTTGATCCACTTAAACTGCGCATCGTTACCAGAGAACTTAGCAGAAAGTGAATTTTTTGGTCACAGTAAAGGCGCATTTACTGGGGCACATACTGCTCGCCAGGGTAAGTTTCAACTCGCCGATGGTGGTACCCTGTTTTTAGATGAAATTGGCGAGCTTCCGCTTGCTATGCAAAGTAAGCTATTGCGCGTATTACAAAGTGGTGAAGTACAAACGGTGGGGGAAGATCAGAGCCGTTATGTTGATGTCAGAGTGATTGCAGCTACCAACCGCGATTTAAAACAAGAAGTCGCTGCGGGGCGCTTTCGTGCAGACCTTTATCACCGCTTAAGCGTTTACCCATTGTATGTTGCACCACTAAAAGAGCGCGATAACGATGTTATTTTATTGGCAGGTTTTTTTATTGAGCAAACATCTAAAAAATTGGCAATTAAGCAACTTAAGCTTAGTAGCGATACACAGTTACTACTGCGTCAATATGATTGGCCAGGCAATGTGAGAGAGCTTGAACATGTGATCAGTCGAGCAGCACTCAAAGCCAAGCAGCAGCAATGGCAACAAAGCATTGTCACAATCGAGCCTGACCATTGTGATATCGCTAAAATGGCCGTTGCTGCACCAAGCCCTGTTGCAGTTAACGAACAAAAAGCCACTCGCTTATCGCTGAAAGAGGCAACCGACGCTTTTAGTTATCAATTGATTATGCAACAACTTGAACTACATAACCTAAACTGGGCTGCCACAGCACGTAGCTTAAGTGTTGATAGAGCCAACCTTGTGCGCCTAGCCAAACGGCTAGGCATTAGCGTTAAAAAGTCTGTTTAAGCTTTTAAATCTTTAAAATAGGCTTTTAAAAGCTGACTAAATGCTTGGACTTTGGCTGTGCGATGCACCAAGTGATGCGTTACCAGCCAAAGATCCGTTGGCCAGTTTAGCTCTTTAGGAAGCACTGGCAGCAGATCAGGGTATTGGCTTGCCACTTCATGCTGTAAACCACCAATTCCTAAGCCTCTCACAATCGCCCTTGTAGCTTCTGATGTTTCAGACACCCGTAACTTAATTTGCGAAGGTTCAATATGTTGATCAACCCATGCAAAATAAGGCACTTTACCGTTATAGCCAGCCACCCCAGAAACAAAACTATGCTGTTGCAACTGCTCAATATTCTTTGGCATGCCATACTTTTCAATATAACTTTTAGAGGCATAAAACCCTGACGAAAGTTCAGCTAAATGCTGGGCAATATAGTCGCCTTCATCAGGCCGAGGACCCGCTCGCACAGCAATGTGCGCCTGACCGTGATCAAGGCGTAAACGGTTTTGATCAAGAATAACTTCGAGTTGCACTTGCGGGTGCAGACTTTGAAACTGCTCACAGACATCACTAAGCACATCAATAAAACCACTAACCGTAGTTAATAATAAACTGCCTCGCAGTTGGCTATCAGCGGCAATAATATCGTTGTGAAGTTTTTCAAGTTCAGCGTTAATCGATTTTGCAGTCGCAAACAACTTAGCGCCTATTTCTGTCACTGTATAGCCACGGGCATGGCGGTGGAATAACCGCGCATCAAGGTTATCTTCTAAATTATTGATTCTTCTAAGCACTGTGCTGTGGTGAACACCTAACGATTCGGCAGCAGCGGTTAACGTGCCGAGCCTTGCCACCTCATAAGCGACTTTTACATCTTGCCAATCATCAAATTGAATCGCCATAACGGCTCCTTATGTGCATATACGCACATAAGTTTTGCGTTTATTTGGCTTTTCTGCAAGCTGTTTTTTGCTACAGTGAGTATATCAACAGTGAAGCTTAAAAAAGGAAGCCATCATGACAGCACCAAAAATTATTGCCCTAGCAGGCAGCCTACGTAAAGACAGCTTTAATCAAAAACTGATTAATGAAGCTGCACGCTTCGCCCTCGAAAGTGGTGCTGAAGTAGAAGTGATTAAATTAAGTGATTTAGACTTACCATTATTTGATGAAGATATTGAAGCGCAAGGTACACCTGCTGGCGCACAATTATTAAAAGATAAGCTTCGCGCTGCTGATGGCATTTTATTAGCAAGCCCAGAATATAATGGCTCAATTACAGCGCCACTTAAAAACGCAATCGATTGGGCTTCTCGTACAGAGCAAGGCGCAGTGCCTGCATTTCGTAATAAAGTGACTGCACTTTATGCATCTTCACCGGGTGGTTTAGGTGGCTTACGTGGTTTAAATCACGTTCGTGATATTTTATCAGGTATTGGTAGTTTAGTACTTGCAGATCAACTCGCAGTACCTGCTATCCACACTAAATTAGATGAGCAAGGCCGCATCAGCGATGCTGATACAGCCGAGCAAGTTGCCAGCCTTGCCCAGCAACTTGTGAGCGTAGCGAGCAAATTAAATAAGTAAGCCTGATTTAATAGCCCTAGCTTAGTTTTGTCGCTGCTAGCTTAGCAGCGATAAAGTCTTCATGAGTTACATACAGCAAGCTTGCGACGCGGCGAATAACCATTTCTTCATGCTTATCTAAATTGCCATCTGCGTAGGCTAAACGCCACAACAGCTCGATGATTTCAATACGCTGCTCGGCACTGCACTGGGCATTAACTTGTTTTGAAAACTGAAAGTAATCTATTGCATCATCTAAGCTTTGCGATGCACTTGCAACTAACTCTTGAACCTCTTCTTCGTTGAGCGAGAAATACTTCTTTAAGGTCTCATTCAGGGTCTGTTGCTCATCATCTTGTAACTCATTATCTGCACGCATAACCTCAATTAATAACGCAGCAACGGCGGTTTTTAGGTCATGCTCAGCAATGCTAGATTGGGTATCATTCAGCGCTGAAAACAGCTGTTTTATTTTATTGAGCATCACATTTTCCCTTTTTGGGTGTTAGACTACATGTAAGACGTAACGTTACCTTAGTTTGACTATGGATGCTAACTCAGGTTCAACATCACGATGAAACAAGGTATTAATCACATGGAGTTAAGTGTTTATGAGTGAAGTGAGAAGTACACAAGCACTATTAATCAGCGCCGTTTTAATGTTAGCGGGGTGCAGTAATGCGCAGGCAGCAAAAGGCGAAACCGAAAAGCTCTATGACTTCGACGAAAAAGTCCACTACTACCAAACTAAGTTGGCCGACGGCCGCTACCACCTCGAAATTCAGTCTGACGACTACAAGCACTTTCGCAATCAAAGCGTATTCTTACTGCGCCATGCAAGTCGCTTATGTAGAGACAAACCTTTTATGCTAAGAGTGACTGATGGGGTGCAGGAGTATGAACGTTTTCCAACTAAACCACGCGCCTATCAGCCACCTTTAACGGTTGTTTTACAGTGTGAAGACGAAGCTAAATAGCACTAGTCTTCATATCCCCACGGCGCGTTTGGCGGCGTGATAGGTTTAGTTAAGTCAAAATCAACACGAAATTCACGCCCTTCACGCACTAAGCGATACGTAAATTGCTTAGGATAAATATACATTTGCCACGTGTTACCCATTGATTGGGGAATACCTTGGCTCACAAACAACTCTTTTGAATACTGATCAGCCGGGAACGACTGCGCGTTAGCAAAACCCGCATCAAGGGTATGGCCACCATACATGGTTGATTTATCATCGCTGCCATCTTTATGACGATGGTCATGCTTTAAACTCAAACCACTGCCCGTTTTTGTGATGATCCAAGTACGAGATGCATCATCACCAACATGAAATGGCACTTGTAACTCACGCTCGTTACAACGACGTACATGCATTACTAACTTTTTGCCCGCAAATGAGCTCGGGCCAGCAGCGTTATCAACGCTCACTTTACCTTCGTAAGCTTTACCGCAATGGGCAGCAATATTATCAAAAAAGCCATCATGGCTTGGAATTGACACTAATGGTGCAGGTCGTGCAGCCGCTACTGATGATGCTGCCACGAGCATCGATGCTACTAAGTATTTCATGGTGTGTTCCCTAAATAAAATTTCAGTCTAGGCTAATGGTTTAAAGACCATAAAGAAAACAATTACGATAAGCTGCTAGACAGCGAGTGGTCATCCTGTTTTTACAACTAATTTGTTGTCATTTTCAGCGCGATCTTTCATTAGCTTGAGAAGTGCTCGGTGAAAATCCTGAAATATCACTTCCCCCCATACTCGCGAATAAATGCCAAAGTTAGTGTTATCAAGTACCGTCGTTTTAAGGCTTAACAGCGTTTGATTATTACCACTTGCAACTAACTCATAACCACCATGCAGTGGCGAAAAATATTCCCCACCTAATTTCACATGCTGATCAAGTGCATGATCAGGAATTAACTCTGGGTCAATCTCAAAGTTATAAAGCATTTTCTCATTCGGCAGCCACTCGGTTATCACTTCTTTAAATACAACATTTTTCTGCCACTGGCTGGTTCTAATTGCACCTACCCCACCACCACTCATATCAGCTCGAATTGGCCTAGGAATACCAATTAATTGCGAAAATGAGCTTGGATATTCGCCCTCATGAATTTGGCTAACATTAGCTAATTGTTGCCACACAACATCAACAGGCGCATTGATAACAATTGTATTTTTAACTTCGTAAGTTTTCGATAAGTGTAAAAAGTTGAGCTCTAAAGGAGAAAGGATCAACGGCAACAAAGCTACCGACATCACCGCTTTGTTGCTTTTCTTTTCCCAAAGGCAATGACATAGCCCTGCTAACATACCGCCAATACTAGCAAAAAACATAAATGCAGGGAGAGCCATTGCAACGCAGATACTTCCTTCTAAAAGAGTTACTACGCTGACAAATAAGAACACAAAAATAGGTTGCCAAGCGACTACCGCCATTCTTCCATATGTCATCGGCGATAGTTGATTGTACTCAAAATGTACCCGTATAAACCCAATAGCAACAGGCACTAAAAACATAAACGAAATAGTAACAAGGCTACCGAAATTAAAGGTTCCGCTAACTTCAAGAAAGATGCGCATGCTGATGCCATAAAGCACACCCATCAAGATGCCGATAGATTTAGGAGAAAGAGGCCACATAGTTATTTGTTGTTTTCGCTATTTTACCAACCAAATTAGCAACTTTCTTTTTTAGAAACAAATAAAAACGCGGCCTTGGCCGCGTTTAGGTTCACATGGAAAAAACAGGTTATTGCCAAGGGCGTTCTGCTGCAAGTTGCTGCTCAAAAGCATCAATTTGGCTGTTAAGTGTTTCAGTCACACCGATAAAGTCTAAGCCACTTAACAAACGCTCTTTAATGTCATGGCGAATATCAAAGTGAATAGTGTCAAACTTATCGCTACGAAGTTGTTGGTTTTCTAAATCAACTTCGATATGAATATCGTCATGCTGTTCACTCAGCACAAATAATTGCTCAAGCGTTTCTGCTGGTAATGCGATAGCAAGCATTTGGTTATTGCCGCAGTTATTAAAGAAAATATCGGCAAAGCTTTCCGCTAAGATAACTTCAAAACCATATTGCTTTAATGCCCATGGCGCATGCTCACGCGATGAACCACAACCAAAATTGTCGCGAGTTAAAAGAATTTGCGCACCTTGGTAACAAGGGCGGTTCAAAATAAACTCAGGGTTTGGCTCGCCGTTATCTAAATAACGCCAATCGTAGAAAAGCGCCGCATCAAAGCCATCACGGCTGGTCGAAGTTAAAAACTGCTTTGGAATAATTTGGTCAGTATCAACATTGTTTTTATCTAACGGGGCCATTAAGCCACTAAAAAATACGCTCATTAGGCTTCTCCTCTGATATCAACAAAACGACCATGAATTGCCGCTGCCGCAGCCATTGCAGGGCTCACTAAGTGAGTGCGGCCACCGCGACCTTGGCGACCTTCAAAGTTACGATTAGAGGTCGACGCGCAGCGTTTACCGGCTTCTAATCTATCGTCATTCATTGCTAAGCACATTGAACAACCTGGCTCACGCCATTCAAAGCCAGCTGCTTTGAAGATATCTGCAAGGCCTTCGTCTTCGGCTTGTTTTTTTACAAGGCCAGAGCCTGGAACAATCAGCGCTTCAACACCCGCTGCAACCTGCTTACCTTCAACAATTTGCGCAGCAGCACGTAAATCTTCAATTCGGCTATTTGTACATGAGCCAATAAAAACGGTATCAACAGTTGCTGAAGACAATTTATCACCGGCTTTTAAACCCATATACTTTAGTGCGCTGCGGATTGCATCAGCTTTGATTAGATCTGGTTCTTGCTCAGGATCAGGAATGAATTCATCTACGCCAATCACTTGCTCAGGGCTGGTACCCCACGTAATTTGCGGTTGAATATCAGCAGCTTCTAATTCAACAACATGATCAAACTCTGCGCCTTCATCAGTTTTTAGTGTTTGCCAGTAGGCAACGGCACTATCAAAGTCAGCACCTTGTGGTGCAAATGGGCGACCTTTTAAATAATCATAAGTTGTTTGATCTGGTGCGATTAAACCCGCTTTTGCGCCCATTTCAATACTCATATTACAAAGCGTCATACGCGCTTCCATAGACAGCGCTTCGATCCCTTCGCCACAAAACTCAGCAACATAGCCAGTACCACCCGCAGTACCTAATTTACCAATCACCGCCATGATTAAATCTTTTGCAGTAACAGTTGGGCGTAGGCGACCATTAATTTGAATTTTTAACGACTTGGCTTTTTTCTGCTGTAGCGTTTGAGTGGCTAGAACATGCTCAACTTCTGAAGTACCAATACCGTGCGCTAGTGCGCCAAATGCACCATGGGTAGAGGTATGGCTGTCACCACACACTATGGTTGTGCCCGGTAAGGTAATGCCCTGCTCAGGCCCCATTACATGGACAATACCTTGATTAATCGAATTTAAATCATAAAGCTGAATACCAAACTCTTTACAGTTTGCATCCAGTGCCATTAATTGATTTTTCGACACTTCACTCGCAGCATCTAATGAGCGACTTTTTGTTGAAACGTTATGGTCCATGGTCGCAAAGGTTTTTTCTGGGCAACGTACTTTGCGGTTTTTCTCACGTAAACCCGCAAAGGCTTGCGGCGATGTAACTTCATGAACTAGGTGACGGTCGATATAAAGTAAATCAGTTTGATCATTTATGCTGGCGACTACATGAGCTTGCCAAATTTTATCGTATAAGGTTTGGGCCACTTGCTATTCCCTCATTTTAGTTACGCTGAGTGACGAGCTCAGCGCAAACAATTTTTAATTAAATACGTGCCACAATTGCCGCAGCAACATCACTGGTGGTGTACCCTGCATTTGGGTAGATATCGGGCGTACCAACACCGGCCTCAACCGCTTCTGCTACCGCTTTTTCAATCGTACGAGCCGCTTCATCTTGACCTAGTGAGTAGCGCAACATAAGCGCAGCACTTAAAATTTGTGCTATTGGGTTTGCAACCCCTTTACCCGCGATATCAGGTGCTGAGCCACCAGCTGGCTCATACAAACCAAAGCCAGACTGATTTAAACTCGCTGATGGTAATAAGCCCATGGAGCCGGTGATCATCGCGCACTCATCAGACAGAATGTCGCCAAATAAGTTATCGCAAAGTAATACATCAAACTGACTTGGCTGTTTAACTAACTGCATTGCCGCGTTATCAACATAAATGTAGTCAAGGCTTACCTCTGGGTAGTCTTTGCTCACTTCAGAGACCACTTCACGCCAAAGTACGCTGGTCGCCAACACATTCGCTTTATCAACCGAAGTAACATGATTACTACGCAGCTTAGCGGCTTCAAATGCAAAGCGTGCAATGCGCTCAATTTCTTTACGTGAGTATGTTTGGGTATCGAAAGCAGCTTCTTGCTCCCCTTCGCCACTGCGGCCTTTTTCACCGAAATAAATACCACCGGTTAACTCGCGCACACATAAGATATCAAAGCCTTGTGCACTGATATCTGCACGCAGCGGTGATGCAGCACTTAGTGCTGGTAATAATTGTGCTGGGCGTAAATTACAGAACAAACCAAAATGCTTACGCAGTGGCAACAGTGAAGCTCGCTCTGGTTGCTCGTTCGGTGGTAAGTTTTCCCACTTAGGACCACCTACCGAGCCAAATAAAATCGCATCGGCATTTTCACAAGCACTAAGAGTGCTTTGCGGTAGTGCCTGACCAAACTCATCAATGGCAGCACCACCAATTGCGTGATGATGACGAGTCAAAGTAAAACCAAACTTTTCGCTTACAGCATCCAAGACGGTTTCTGCTGCTGCCATAACTTCTGGACCAATCCCGTCGCCTGCTAATACTGCGATACTGTAATTCGATTGACTCATCCTGCTTTCCTCTGTTGTTTTAAATCAGACACTTTTTGTGCACGATAAATTAAGTTATAAACGCGGATCATAGCGCGTACCGACGCTTCAACCACATCCGCTGCAATGCCCGCGCCGTGATATGGGCGACCATCGTATTTAGCGATAATATTCACTTGTCCTAGCGAGCTGGCACCTTGGCCTGTTGCTTCTAGGTTATATTCAATCATCTCAACCGACATACCCGTTAAGCGCTCAATTGCTAAGAATGATGCTTCTACAGGACCATTACCCGTTGCTGCCTCTTGCTTAGACTCACCATCAATTGTCATGCCGATTGTTGAGCTCGCCACCGATTGTGAGTTAGACGTCGAGTTAACAAACTCAAGTTGGTACTTCTCGTCTTTATCTTTGATTTGGTTAAAGTAAATCATCGCTTCTAAGTCGTAGTCATACACAGTGCCTTTTTGGTCTGCTAATGCTAAGAAGCTGCTGTATAAGCTATCCATATCGTAATCAGATTTTTGATAGCCTAACTCTTCTAAACGATGCTCAATAACATGACGACCTGAACGCGAAGTCATGTTTAATTGGTTATTTGGTACACCAACACTTTCTGGCGACATAATTTCGTAAGTGTTTTGGGCTTTTAATACGCCGTCTTGGTGGATCCCTGAGCTGTGTGCAAAGGCATTTTCACCAACAATTGCTTTGTTTGGTTGTACTGGCATATTACAAATCTTCGCGACTTGGCGCGAAGCACGGTAAATCTCTTCACTGCGAATATCGGTATGAACTTTTAAGTGGTCTTCACGCATCTTCATGATCATCGCCACTTCTTCAAGCGAGCAGTTACCTGCACGCTCACCAATGCCATTTATTGTACATTCGATTTGGCGAGCACCGGCTTGCACTGCAGCGATTGAGTTAGCAACCGCTAAACCTAAATCGTTATGACAGTGCACGCTTAAACGCGCCTTGTCGATATTTGGCACATTGTTCATTAAGTGATGGATCATCGCAGCGTATTCGTCTGGCGTTACATAGCCTACGGTGTCAGGTAAGTTGATAGTTGATGCACCGGCATCAATAGCGCTTTCAACGATACGGCATAAATCCCAATGCGGTGTACGACCTGCATCTTCACACGAAAACTCAACGTCATCGGTGTAGTTACGCGCAAGTTTAATCGACTTAACAGCCATTGCCGTTGCATCGTCTAAGCTCATACGTAATTTGTGTTCAAGGTGTAATGGACTGGTTGCAATAAATGTATGAATACGGCCCTGCTCTGCCGGGCGAAGTGCTTCACCACATGCTTCAATATCTTTTGCAACAGCACGTGCTAAGCCACAAATAATCGGCCCTTTTACTTCAGTCGCAATGCGCTGTACAGAGCGAAAATCTGCCGGGCTAGATACCGGAAAACCCACTTCCATTACATCCACATTTAAGCGGCTAATGGTATGCGCAAGTTGAATTTTGTCGTCTTCGGTTAGGCTTGCTTTTAATGCTTGCTCACCATCACGTAACGTTGTGTCAAAAATCCAAACCTTATCTTTCATAAACTGTCCTCGTTCCCAATGACCCATTAGCGAGATAAAAAAAACCCCGCGGTTGCGGGGTTTTTTAATGTTCTACAAATGCAAATACACTAAGCCCCGCTCACTGATTTAAGCAGTAAGAGGTTTAGTTTTAATGTAATTGAATGTGTAATTTGCATCTTAATTTACTAAATGTGTGTTCAGTGGCTGTATTTTTAACATTCAAAAAACCTGCTTGCAAGCATAATTTTTCCACAAAACCGATTTTTAAATCGCCTTACCGGAATTAAAAATCCACAAAAATGCATTTTTAAGGTTAACCAACCCTCATTGAGTGTATTGAACGTTTAAAGTTTCGGAAGGTAAAGCCTCTATTGCTTAGATTAACTTTTGCGATTGGTTACTATCACGCACGTATAAAGTGGCACCGCGAGCAATATAGCGTAATTGCCAGATCAAGCGTTCAACCAGTTCTTCACGTTGTGTCCCTTCAATATCGAGGGCTTCGGCACCGGCGTTAAATACTAAAGTCACCATGGCTTCGGCTTGAATATATGCATGAGTTGGATCGCATGGTGTTTCACTTTCAAGGTAATGCGCAAGCTCTAAAATGAAATGTTTAATTTCACGAGCAACCGCGGCACGAAATGCTTTTGAAGTTCCTGAGCGCTCACGCAATAACAATCTAAATTGGTTGCTCGAGTTATCGATAAACTCCATAAAGGTAACGATTGATGTCGTGATCACACTACCACCACTCTCAATACGGCGACGCGCTTGGCGCATAAGCTGGCGAAGTGTTAAACCAGCTTCATCAACCATGGTCAAACCAAGCTCATTCATGTCTTTAAAATGGCGGTAAAAAGAGGTAGGTGCAATCCCTGCTTCACGGGCAACTTCACGCAAGCTTAAATTAGAAAAACTATGATCGGCACTCAATTGATTGAATGCAGCCTCGATTAGTGCTTGTCGTGTTTTTTGTTTCTGTTGCGCTCTAACACCCGACATGGAAACTCCCAGCGTGAACTTTTAATGATTTTTCGGTTAATGAGACAGTCTAATACTTGACGCGGAGAGAATGAAACACTATTTTAGCGTACAACTGTACGCCGAGATTTATTCAGATGAAAAAACCACCGATTATTTGGACCAATGTGCTATTTTTTAGCCTTACATTTTTGGCCGCGATCACCCTTGTTCCTTGGTATGGCTTTAGCTACGGATACACCAGTACACAGTGGATAGCCTTTGTTGGCTGTATGTTCTACGCCGGACTTTCTATTACTGCAGGTTATCATCGTTTATGGGCACACAAAGCCTATGATGTGCATCCTGTTATTGAAGTGATTTTTGCCTTAGGCGGTGCTTTTGCATTACAAAATAGTGCCTTGCACTGGAGTAGCGATCACCGTATTCACCATGGTCAAGTTGATGATCCAATCAAAGACCCTTACGCCGCTACTAATGGCTTTTGGTATAGCCACATCGGTTGGATGCTGCGCGATTACCAAGGCGAACAATACGGTAACTACAGTAACTGCCGAGACTTACAAAAAAACAAAGTCGTTATGTGGCAACACCGTCACTATATGAAGTTAGTCGTCGCGACTAATTTTGGTATTCCTTTACTACTTGGTTTAATGCTTGGCGATGTATGGGGCATGTTATTACTGGTTGGTTTACTACGCTTGGTATTGAGCCAACATTTTACCTTTTTTATCAACTCGCTGGCGCATATCTGGGGCTCACGCCCGTACACAGAAAAAAACACCGCCCGTGATAATGGTTTTTTAGCGCTATTCACATACGGTGAAGGCTATCATAACTTCCATCACATTTTTGCTAGCGACTATCGCAATGGCATTCAGTGGTATCACTATGATCCAACTAAGTGGATGATCCGCTCTCTAGCGGCAATCGGTCTTGCTTCAAAGTTAAAGCGCACACCAATTGAGCGAATCGAAAAAGCCAAAGCAGAAACCTTGATGAATAAGACTCAAGGTCGCCTTGCAAAATTGCCTTTAGCGCAAGATAAGCTTACATTATTACAATCTGAGTACGATTTACTGCTGAAAAAACTGCAACACTTCTGTGCCTTGCAAAAACGCGTGTTAGAAATCAAACGTAATAAAATGATGAAACAGTGTGAAAAATCAGCATTAATGACACAATATCACGAGCTTGAAGCCGCTTGGGAAAACCAAAAGCAGGCTTGGCTTGCACTAAATGCGAGGTTGTTAAAAGCCTCTTTTAGTTAACATAGGAGCGGCTGTGGCCAAACAACAAGTAAAGCAAAAAGATACTCCATCTTATCAATATGATGCGATCATCATAGGTACAGGTCCTGGCGGTGAAGGTACCGCCATGAACCTATCTAAAAGTAACAAAAAAGTCGCTGTTATTGAGCGTCAAGAAGCGGTAGGCGGCGGTTGTGTGCACTGGGGTACTATCCCGTCAAAAGCATTACGTCATTCTGTAAGCCGTTATATTGAATATAAAGCAAATCCGCTATTTAATATTAGTGAGCGCCCTAACCGCTTAACTTTCCCAGATATTTTGCGCCACGCAAGTAACGTCATTTCAAAGCAATCTAATTTACGCAGCAGCTTTTATGAGCGTAACCGCATTCATATGTATCAAGGTGATGCTGAGTTTATTGATAAACACACCATTAAAGTGACGCACCTAGACGGTTCGTTTGAAACGCTTACTGCACAAACAATCGTTATTGCTACTGGCTCGCGCCCTTACCGTCCACCAGGTGTAGACTTTAAACACCCACGTATATACGACAGCGATACCATTTTAGGCCTTGAAGATGACCCTCATCGTGTGCTGATTTATGGTGCTGGTGTAATTGGTTGTGAATACGCCTCTATTTTTAAAGGCTTAGGCGCCAAGGTTGACCTAGTGAATACCCGTGACCGCCTACTTGCCTTTATGGATGCAGAAATTTCAGATGCTCTAAGCTATCACTTTTGGAATAGCGGTATTGTTATCCGTCATAATGAAGAGTTTGATCGCGTAGAAACTCGCGATGACTGTGTGGTAATGCACTTAAAATCAGGCAAGCGCGTAAAAGCTGACTGTATTTTATTTGCCAATGGTCGTACGGGTAACACAGACACATTAAACCTTGAAGCTGTTGGCCTAAAAGCGGATGGTCGTGGCCAGCTTAAGGTAAACGAAACATACCAAACAGAAGTCGATAACATTTATGCTGTGGGCGATGTAATAGGTTACCCAAGCCTTGCCAGTGCGGCATTTGACCAAGGCCGTATTGCAGCCGATGCGATTGCATGTGGTAACTGTGATGAAAAGCTGATCATTGATATTCCAGCAGGTATTTATACAATCCCTGAAATGAGCTCAGTGGGTAAAACCGAGCAAGAGTTAACTGCTGCAAAAGTCCCTTACGAGGTAGGCCGTGCTCAATTTAAGCATTTAGCGCGTGCGCAAATTGCTGGCACCGAGGTGGGTAGCTTAAAGATTTTATTCCATGTTGATACCAAAGAAGTACTGGGTGTGCACTGCTTCGGTGAGCGTGCCTCTGAAATCGTTCACATCGGCCAAGCGATTATGGAGCAAAAGAACGGCGGCAATAACATTGATTACTTTGTAAATACCACGTTCAACTACCCGACCATGGCAGAAGCCTATCGCGTAGCTGCATTAAATGGTTTAAACCGTTTGTTTAAGTAACGAAGTAAATTACAACAAAAAGCCCGCTTAATGCGGGCTTTTTTACGATTAGCTTTTGCTTATTTGTGGTATTTACCACTGAACTCATGAACCGCGTTGATAAATACACCTGCGTTTTCTGGATCTACATCTGGTGTAATACCGTGACCTAGGTTGAATACATGGCCAGAACCTGTACCAAAGTCTTCTAGGATAGTGGCAACTTCTTGGCGAATACGCTCAGGCGTGCCATGCAGCATTGCTGGGTCCATGTTGCCTTGCAGCGCGACTTTATCGCCAACACGACGTTTTGCATCACCGATGTTAATAGTCCAGTCTAGACCTACTGCATCACAGCCTGTTGCTGCAATTGCTTCAATCCACTGACCACCATTTTTAGTAAATAACGTCACTGGTACTTTACGGCCATCATGTTCGCGAATTAAGCCATCAACAATCTTGTGCATGTATTGTAATGAAAACTCATTGTAGTCACGTGGGCTTAATACACCGCCCCATGAGTCAAATACCATTAACGATTGCGCGCCCGCTTTAACTTGCGCGTTTAAATAGTCGATTACTGAGTCCGCTAATTTATCAAGTAATAGGTGCAGTGTTTGTGGTTCTGCAAAGGCCATTTTCTTGATTTTACCAAATGTTTTGCTGCTACCACCTTCAACCATGTAAGTGGCAAGTGTCCAAGGTGAACCAGAGAAACCAATTAGCGGTACTTCACCTTTTAATTCGCGACGAATCGTACTTACCGCATTCATCACATAACCAAGCTCATCAGTTGGATCGATATTTGGGATTTTTTTAACATCTGCTAATGAAGAAATCGGACGTTCAAATTTTGGACCTTCACCTGTTTCAAAGTAAAGGCCTAAGCCCATAGCATCAGGAATAGTTAAAATATCACTGAATAGAATTGCAGCATCAAGCGGATAACGACGTAATGGCTGTAACGTTACTTCACAAGCAAGTTCAGCGTTTTTACATAAACTCATAAAGTCGCCTGCTTGGGCACGTGTAGCACGGTATTCAGGTAAATAGCGGCCAGCTTGGCGCATCATCCATACCGGTGTGACATCAACAGGTTGCTTTTGTAGTGCACGTAAATAACGATCGTTTTTTAATTCGCTCATGCGTATAGAATCCTAGAACTGAATGAAATTGAGCAGATTGTATCACCATATTGCGCGTCTCACTATGGATAGATAATCAAGGCTAGATATAGATCATGTTTTTTCAGCCTCCCTCAGCCTAATGTGCGTTTTTTGAGCGAAAACAAAATAAAAACAAAATAAATTTAAAACTTTCTATTAATAAATTTGCAACATACAAAAAAGCTTGGTATAACTTACCCCGCGTTAACAAAAACAATAATAAAAATCTTATAACAATAAGAACAACAATCTTCCCATAATAATAAGAACGCTTGTTTTAACAAGTCTAAGAAAAAGAATTAAACCACCAATTTTGGTGGTTTTTTCTTTTCTAAATCAGCAAATTACAACTCATCCGCTTAGATAAAAATTGCAAAATTAATACTAGTAGTTTTGAATCAATTCCCATACACTGCAATGAGAGCAAAAAAAGTCCACTCTAAAAACGAGGTCATTTTTTGGCCTATTCAATGCTGAAAAGTATGTCTTTAGAATGACTTTTACAATCTGTTGCAATTAGACACTAAGAATTTAGTTGATCTTTGTGTCATATTTCCTTTTTATATATACAAAGGAAAACCTACTCAGCGAGGAGATGAAATATGCTGACGCGTTTGGAAAAAGCTCAACAAAAATGGGGTGGTAGTCACTCTGTAATTGACAAATGGCTCACAGAACGTCAAGAGCTGCTTGTGTTGTTCTGCCGTATTGCAGGCTTTTCACCGTACGAAAAGAAAGATCATGCCCTTCCTGATCAGCTGCAAATTCAAAACTTTTGCCAAATTCTGATGGATTACCTTTCTGCTGGCCATTTCGAAATTTACGACGACATTGCCAAAGCGTGTGAAGAAAAAGGTCCTGAGAGCCAAAAGCTGGCGAATGCCTTATACCCGCGCATTTCTGAAACCACAGATGTAGCACTCGACTTTAACGACAAATACGCAGAAGTTGACAAAGATGACTTGCTTGATGAGTTTGATAAAGACCTATCAATCTTAGGCGAAGCACTTGAACTGCGCTTTGAGCTAGAAGATGAGTTAATCGACAACTTATATTCTAATCACACCAGCTAACAGCTTAGTTGCACAGCAGAGAAACACTCTCTGCTGAAGTGTTTTTGCCTTGCCAAAAAGAATCATCTATTCCATTTCGTAACAAATATTTGAAATATTTTCTTCAATGCGATACTCATACTATAAAACATGAGGCTCGCTATGAATAAACGGTCATTTTTAAAGTCACTTTCAATCCTTGCTGCTGGCGCAAGTTTAACATCAGCTCCTTTAATGGCTGCTCAGAATGCTAGTACCCAAACATTAATTAAGCCAAAAGCGCTGGAAAAAGGCGGCACAATTGGTGTGTGTAGCCCGTCAGCTGCCACTGCCGAACAGGCTGATATCATACTAGCAAAAGGCGTTATAGAGGCACTGGGATACAAGGCTAAGCTTGCACCAAACATTTTAGCAAGACGCGGACATTTAGCAGGCACTGATGCAATGCGAGCCGGCGACTTAAATAGTTTATTCAGCGACAAAGAGGTTGATGCCATTTTGTGTTTACGTGGCGGTTCAGGCGCTGCCCGTATTCTACCTTTGCTCGACTACGCAATGATCCGTAACAACCCAAAACCTCTAATGGGCTATTCAGATATTACCGCTCTTCATAACGCCTTACTGTCTCAAGCTGGGTTAATCAGCTTTCATGGTCCAAATGCATCGAGTGACTGGAACTCGTTTCATGTTGCACAATTTAAGAATATGTTCGAAGCTCGTAAGTTGATGCATTTCCAAAACTTACCAAAAGCCGATGATGAGCTTGTTAACACTCAGTACCTGACCCAAACGATTACACCAGGTAAGGCCTCTGGACGATTAATCGGCGGTAACTTAACGGTACTGACAGCCCTCGCAGGCTCGAATTATTTACCTGACTTTGATGGCGCAATTTTATTTTTAGAAGATATCGACGAAGCGCCATATCGAATTGACAGAATGATGAGCACACTAAAACTTATGGGCGCACTGGATAAGATTGCAGGCTTTGTATTTGGCGATTGTAATGACTGTAAGCCAGGCCGAGGTTATGGCTCGTTAACCCTTGACGATATTTTTGCAGATTATATAAAACCGCTGGGAATTCCTGCCTATCGTGGGGCTATGATTGGCCATATTAAACGCCAATTTATTCTGCCTGTTGGCACTGTGGTTGAGCTTGATGCAGATAGTGGCACATTAAAAATGAAAGAAACGGCATTTAGTTAATAAAATTTGCGCATAAAAAAAGGGCTAAAAAGCCCTTTTTTATTGAGTTAAATATTACTCAGCTGGTACAGCTTTGTCATCGCTTTGGATTTCAAGTAATTCTACTTCGAAAACAAGCGTTGAGTTTGCTGGGATCTTACCAAGATCACGCTCACCGTATGCAAGTTCAGATGGAATAGTGAACTTGTACTTAGAGCCAACTGGCATTAATTGTAAACCTTCAGTCCAACCTGGGATCACACGATTAAGTGGGAAAGTAGTTGGTTCGTTACGAGAGTAAGAGCTATCGAACTCAGTACCGTCTAATAAAGTGCCTTTGTAGTGTACTTTAACAACGTCAGTTGCTACTGGCTTTTCGCCTTCACCTTCAGTGATCACTTCGTACTGTAGGCCAGACTCAGTTACTGTAACGCCTTCTTTTTTCGCGTTTTCAGCTAGGTATTTTTCGCCTTCAGCTTTGCTCTTTTCAGATTCTACTTTCGCTTTTTCTTGTTGCTTAGTGCGAATGCTTTGATCAAGCGCCGTTAACACTTCACGAATTTTTTCGTCATCAAGTTTAGCGTTACCCGCTAGTGCGTCTTCAAAACCACGCTTAAGAAGTGCTTCGTCTAGTTCAACGCCTAGCGCTTTTTTATCAGCAAGGTCTTGGTTTAAGAAGTTACCAACAGATGCACCAATACCGTATGCTTGTTGTTGAGCTTCAGTCTCTAGTTTAACTTCAACTTGCTGTTCTTTTTTTGCTTCCTGATTACAAGCTGTAAGCGCTAAAACTGACGCTGCAATCAATGACAATTTAATCGTCTTTCTCATTTTATATCTCCGACACACTTTGCAGTTGTCAATTATTGTATTATTACTAGTTAAAGATTAACGACCTACATGGTAGGCTGCTTGTCTAATAACTAACGTCATGCCTATGCATGATCAGCGATTAGACTAACAACCTAGGCCTTCAACGAGACCTAGTCTAACCTCTCAATCACTAAGAGTTAAGGGGAAATACTCGTAATATGTCGATATTTCGTACTTTTTTGTATCTGCTCAGCCTTTGCTTAGTTGTAGCCTGCTCTGAGCAACATGAGCAATCAACTGCACGCTATGAGCATGCGGCTAAAGGTGCCTTCGCCAGTGCGCTGTCACACGATGGCAAATACAGCTTAATCTCATCAATACACCATGGGGTCGCACTGTGGGATAATCAACAACAGGTGCTAAAATACCAATGGTTTCAACAACAAAATCAAGATAGCTTGGTTCATACTGTTGCTATCTCTTACGACAATAGCCATGCAGTTACCGCTGAGAAGTCCACCTTTGCAGTGTGGGACATTGCCACGGGCAACAACACGGGTTATTACAAAATACACGCCTCAACAATTCGAGATATCGCGATAAGTAACCAAGGGCGCAGTGTATTATATGGCCGCGCCGACGGTGTAGTCGTTTACCTCGACTTAGAGAGTGGCAGGCGCATAGAGTTCCTTGGCCACCAAGAAAAAGTCAATGTTGTTGATCTATCGCCTAACGGTCACTACGCCATTAGCGGCTCAAATGATTATGTTGCTTACTTTTGGGATACTCGCACAGGGCAAGTGATCCACCGCTTTAATCACCCAAGTCGCGTTACTCAAGTCGCCCTTGATCCACAAGGTCGTTACGCATTTACCGCAGACAGTATGAAGCAAGCAAATGTATGGCAACTGACTACAGGTGATCTTGTTAGCAAACTGGCGTATATTGCGCGTCAGAAAATTTTTACCGCCGTCCGTTTTAACGATGAAGGCACTTTAATTGCCACCGGTTCACCCAATCGATTGGTTGATTTATGGCAGCTAGAGTCGGGTAAAAAATTACAAACGTGGCAAGTGATTCCTCGTGAAGGAAGCCGCCCGAAATCAGCCGTGGTGTTAGATGTTGCGTTTACTGATAACAACCAAGCGTTATTAACCGAAAGCTCCAGCGGATTCGCTGAAAGTTTTAATCTAAGAGAATCAAATGAATACAATTGAAGATCGTCTAATGGAACTTGAAGCGAAAGTCGCTTTTCAAGATGAAACAATTGAAATATTAAACGATGAGCTTAAAGCGCACCAACAGCAGCTGGCTAAAATGAAACGCCAGACAGAGTTACTTGCAGAAAAGATTAAAGAAGCGCAGCAGCCATCTTTAATGTCACAAATGCAAGAGCCGCCACCGCCGCACTATTAATTAGGTAATGATAGAGTAATTAGGTAGTGATAGAGCCGGGAATTAATCGCCCGGCTTAAATACACCAATCACTTGCTCAAATTGGCGTGTTGAGGCTTGCACTGCCTGCTCTGGTTGCGTCATTTTGTGGCCACACTGTACGCACTCCACTTTTTCCACATCATGTTCTTTATAAAGCATCATGGTATCCATGGCCTTACACTCAGGGCATGATGCGCCAGCAATAAAGCGTTTCTTTTGTTTCATAGATGATCTCCCGTGGCATGTAGGCGGCTATTTTAGCCTAATAATTCTCTGTTTGATACGATTGCGAAGGCTAATGTGATCCGTGTTATGATAGCGGCAATTTAATCAGTGCTGTGCAAGTAAACATTCATGATCCAAATTTCAGACATCGAACTTCTACGTGGTGGTAACGCCTTACTAAAAGGGGCCTCTGCAACCTTATTCCCAGAGCATAAAGTCGGCCTTGTTGGCGCTAATGGCTGTGGTAAATCAACGCTGTTCGCGCTATTAAAGTCTGAATTGCAACTCGATGCCGGTGAATGCCAAATTCCTAAAGACTGGTCAATTGCCTCTGTGAAGCAAGAAACACCCGCGCTCGAAATCAGCGCTCTAGATTATGTATTACAAGGTCACCCTGAATATTACGCGCTAAGAATTGCACTACGCGAAGCTGAGCAAAATAACGACGGCGATGCGCAGGCAAAAGCACATATTGGCCTAGAACATATTCAAGGCTATAGCATTGAGGCAAAAGCAGGAGAGCTATTACACGGTTTGGGTTTTAGTAATGAGCAAATAGACAACCCAGTGAGCGCCTTTTCTGGTGGCTGGCGTATGCGCTTAAACTTAGCACAAGCACTTATTCGTGATGCCGATTTATTACTGCTGGATGAGCCAACCAACCACTTAGATCTCGATGCGGTTTACTGGTTAGAACGCTTTTTACGTGCCTACACAGGCACTCTAGTGCTTATTTCCCATGACCGAGAATTCTTAGATGCCGTTGTTGACCAAATTTGGCACATAGACGCACAAAAAATAAATGTTTATAAAGGCAATTACTCGCAATTCGAACGCCAAAAAGCAGAGCGCTTATTACAACAACAAGCGATGTTCGAAAAGCAACAAGAACAAATTGCTCACCTAGAAAAATTCATTACGCGCTTCAAAGCAAAAGCCAGTAAGGCTAAGCAAGCACAAAGCCGCGTAAAAGCCCTAGAGCGTATGGAAAAGCTGGCTCCAGCCCATGTTGACTCACCCTTTGATTTTGAATTTGCTGAGCCAACAGCACTGCCAAACCCATTAATGACTCTCGACCAAGCCAAAGCAGGCTATGGCGACACCACCATTTTGCATAGCATCAAGCTAAACCTAGTGCCGGGTAGCCGTATTGCGCTGCTTGGCCGAAATGGTGCGGGTAAATCAACACTGATTAAATTATTAGCTGGCGATTTACAGCCTCAAGCAGGTGAAGTATTTCAGCATCAGGGCTTAAATATTGGTTACTTTGCGCAGCATCAACTCGAGTCACTCGATTTAAAAGCCAGTGCAGTGACCCATTTACAACGTTTAAATCCGCAAGCTCCAGAGCAATCATTGCGTGACTTTTTAGGTGGCTTTGCATTCTTTGGCGATAAAGCACTTGAGCCAGTTGCGCCATTTTCTGGCGGTGAAAAAGCCCGTTTAGTACTAGCAATGCTGGTGTACCAAAAGCCAAACCTACTGTTACTGGATGAGCCAACCAACCACCTCGATTTAGAAATGCGCCATGCTTTAGTTATGGCGCTGCAAGGCTTTGAAGGCGCTATGGTTACCGTATCGCACGACCGTCATATGCTTAAAAATACCGCTGATGAGTATTACCTTGTTGATAATGGCGAAGTAACACAATTTGGTTATGACCTTGATGCCTATTACCAATGGCTACTCAATGCCAATAAAGAAGCTGCTAAAAGCCCTGAAGACGATGCGCCTAAAGCCCATTCAAGCGTTAACCGCAAAGAGCAAAAGCGCTTAGAAGCTGAGTTCAGAAAGTCAGTGCAGCCGTTGAAAAAGCAAATCGAAAAGCTTGAAAAGCAACTTGATAAGTATTCGACAGAGCTTGGAGAAATCGAAAACGCTCTTGCCGACAATGACTTATACAGTGATGAAAATAAAGCCAAACTGACAGAGCTACTCGGTAAACAAGCAAACCTAACACCCAAGCTTAATGACGTTGAAGAAGAGCTACTCATGGCACTTGAAGAGCTTGAAGAAAAAGAGCAGGCCTTTGCCGATGAAACCGCTTAACAGCGAACAGTTTTGGCAGTTTGCATGCAAGCTTTACAGCAAAGACGGCATGCAAACCAAGCTACTAGGCTATCAGGACCAGCAAGGCAAAAATGTGAACCTTTGCCTGCTGCTTTATTATCTTGATTCTTTAGAGCTGGCTGTAACACCCTCTCAACTGAGTGAGCTTGAGTCGTGCATTGCCGAATTTGACCAGCAAGCTTTACAACCCCTAAGAGCCACACGCGCCTACCTGAAAACTATTCAAAACGAGATTTCAGACTACCCTACCATCCGCAAAGAGCTACTTAGCGCAGAACTAAAGCTAGAAAAACAACAGCAACAATTACTGATAAACACAGCGAATACGATGGTATTCACTCAGTACACAAATGCTGAAAATATAAGGCTTTATGTCGGTACTGAGTTAGCGAGTTAGCGAGTTAGCGAGTTAGCGAGTTAGCGAGGGTAAAGATTCTAGGTTTTAGGTTCTAGGTCAAGCATAACCTTGGGAGTGATTTATGATGGTTTGGGTTTACCAAAGAAAGGGTTTACATGGATTGCGTTGGGTTTCGCTTCGCTCAAACCAACCTACCCGAAGAATGAATAGGGCGAATGCTGAGTAAGACACTGCACTCAACAACTCCACCGCTCAACTGACGTCTGACGGCTGAAAGCTGATAGCTCCGCTTACGTTGGGTTTCGCTCCGCTCAAACCAACCTACTCCCTCCCATATCTATCATCAAATCGCTCGATGTCGCTTTCATCAAGTATTGCACCGGTTTGTACTTCAATAACGATCAGAGGTGTGGCTTGTTGATTAGCGAGGCTATGTAATTGTTTAGCCGCAATATAACAAGATTGATCGGCTGTTAGCTCAAACTCGTCATCACCTACTCGCACACTTGCCACTCCAGATACGACAACCCAATGCTCTGCACGGTGCTGATGGCGTTGAGTTGAGAGTTTTGCACCGCTGTTGACGATTATTTTCTTTACCTTAAAGCCAGTACTTTCAATTAAAGTTCGATAGTTGCCCCAAGGTCTGAATACCGCTTGATGGTGGGTTAGTTTATCGTTATCGACAACAGCAAGCTGTTTAAGTAAATCAGGGAGCTTATCGAGCGCACTTTTGTCTGCCACTAAGGTGGCATCATGAGTATGTATAATTGCTTTATTACTCACGCCGAGCGCCGCAATAGTATGGTCGGCTTCGCTGATAAGTAGATTATTCTCGCTATCTAAGCTCACCCCTTGCGAAGCTAAATAATTGCCATGCTGGTCTTTTTCTACGATTTTCGACAATGCTGAAAAGCTGCCAACATCGCTCCAATTCAAATCAACAGGAATAACAGCAACGTTAGCGCTACGCTCCAAAATAGCATAATCAATAGAATCACTTGGGCATGCTGTAAGCTCAGCCGCAACAGGCCGTTGAAAACCTAAATCTGCGGTGAAGCTAGCCGCCTTTGCGATACTGTCAGCAATCTTTGGCGCAAAACGATTAAGCTCACTCAAGTACACATCCGGTAAAAATAAGAACATGCCGCTATTCCAGCCATACTCACCACTGGTAAGGTATTTTTCGGCTAATTGCAGGGCCGGTTTTTCTTTGAACTCAGCCACCTTAAAACAACCTTCATGAGCTAATGGCTCACCTTGGCGAATATAACCATAACCGGTATGTGGTTCAGTGGGAGTAATAGCAAAGGTTACTAATTGTTTTTGCTGACAAAGCGCTATCGCATTATCTAAGCAGGCAATAAGCTTATCAAAATCACTGATATGGTGATCAGCAGGCATGACTAGTAAGGGATCTTTTAGGCCATTTTGCAATGCAAATTCAGCTGCTAAGGCAATCGCTGGCGCGGTATTTTTACCTTCAGGCTCAAGCAATAAAGTATAGTTATCTGTGATTTCTGCAATTTGCGTTTTAGCAATAAAACGATGCTCTTCATTACACACTAAAATTGGCGCATTAAATCGTGAGTCAGCTACTCGTAAAAGCGTGCTCTGTAAGAGTGATTTTTCGCTAAGTAAAGATAAAAACTGCTTAGGCATCGCTTTACGCGATAAAGGCCATAAACGAGAACCTATGCCACCAGCAAGAATAACGGGGGTGATTTTGCGACTCATGATTGCTTATAGTAAATAATCCAATCATGAGTTTAACAAATTTTTGAGTATGCGGCTTCGAGCAATTACAGTAACTGAAATTGATCAGCATCTAAGTGAGCAGGAAACGCTCTTCGAAAGTCATCAAGCGGTGATTTTTCTAAGCGCTGAATAATGATACCCGATTGGTCATCATCAAGCTTAGCCAAGGTGTCACCTTTAAAATCATAAACGGCAGTACCACCACTGTGGGCAACATTATTACCATCAGCACCAATGCGATTCACACCCACGACATAACACAGGTTTTCCATCGCGCGTGCTTTTAGAAGAGTATCCCAGACATGGCGACGAGCTGCTGGCCAATTGGCTACGTTGATCATCACATCGTAGTCGTTGCAATTACGCTGAAATACAGGAAAGCGCAAGTCGTAACACACTTGCGGTAAAATGCGAAAATCATTGATAGCGAATATCTCGCGCTGCTCGCCTGCTGCGACGAAATTGCCTTCGTTACCTAAACAGAATAAATGGCGTTTGTCGTAATATTTCACTTCGCCATTTGGCCAAACCCAATAAAAGCGATTAGCCTTTTTGTCGCCTTTTGCAACTAAAACAGAGCCTGCAACCACAGCATTTTTTTGCTTAGCTGTGGCTTTTAACCAGCTAAGTACCTCGCCTTGTTCTGGTTCGCTGCAATCTAGATTAATCGCAAAACCCGTGGCAAATGTTTCTGGCAAGACAATTAAATCAACCTGCTCATTAAAACTGTTAAGCTGTTCTGTAAAGTTCGCAAGGTTAGTGCTTTTATCAAGCCAATGCAGTGATGACTGCACTAAAGCTAAGGTTAAAGTTGGCATAAAATCTCCGCGGCACATTTTAATGTGTCATCATTTTTAGCAAAACATAAACGAATCACTTTATCGCTGCTTGTACTGTTATAAAACACACTGAGTGGTACAGCTGCAACACCCGCTTGCTCAACCAACCATTGGCAAAACTCAACATCATCAAGATCAGACACATCACTGTAATCGAGTAATAAAAAGTAGGTGCCTTCACTTGGTAATATTTTAAAGCGGCTTTGTGCTAATGCTTCGCTGAGCAAGTCGCGTTTTTGTTGATAAAAACAACTAAGTTCATCAACATGTTCTGGCTCTAACTCGAGCATATCGGCTAGTGCATGCTGGGCAGGCGTAAAGCTTGAAAAAGTCACATATTGGTGAATTTTACGAAACTCCCCCATTAATTGGGCAGGTGCAACACAATAACCCATCTTCCAGCCAGTGCTGTGAAAGGTTTTGCCAAAGCTTGAGATCACAAAACTGCGTGCAAATAACTCAGGGTCGGTCAGCGCACTTAAATGCAAAGCGCCATCAAAGGTAATGTGCTCATACACTTCATCGCTAATTACATATAAATCATGCTTAGTAACAAGCGCTTTAAGGGCATTAATATCTTCTGTTTTAAAGATTTTACCGCTTGGGTTATGTGGCGTGTTGATGATGATGACACGTGTTTTGTCTGTTATAACATCAGCTACAGCTTGCCAATCGATTTTGTAGTCTGGCGCATGCAAAGCAACATGAACTGAGCGACCGCCAGCAAGCTCAATTGCCGGTTGATACGAGTCATACGCGGGGTCAAATACCACAACTTCATCACCCTCTTTAACAAGCGCTTGAATTGCTACGAATAATGCCTCTGTTGCCCCAGAGGTGACGGTAACTTGTTGCTCGTAATTTATGTTGTTATGGTATTTTCTAGCAATCAAAGCCGCTATTTGCTGTTGTAGCTTTGCAACCCCACTTGAAGGCGCATATTGGTTTACTCCCTCAAGTACATAATGATTGAGCTGTTTTTTTAGTAATTCTGGTGCATCAAATTCAGGAAAACCCTGAGATAAATTAAGCGCTTGGTGCTTATTTGCTAGAGCGGTCATTTGACTAAAAATACTGGTGCCTAAATTCGGCAATTTACTTTCAAACACAGAGGTTCCTTAAAGATGGTTTTGCGCCCGAAGCGATGCTATCATTGCTTAAAACAGATGTATAGCCGTCTAAATAACTTTTAGAATGTCGAGGAATATATGCATAACAATACCGCTATTTCAGAACTAATTGAAGCTGGTAAATGGGTAAGCCAACGTGGCTGGGTCCCTGCTACTGGTGGTAACTTTTCAGCCCGCACTGTAAGCGGTTATGTCGTCACAGCAAGTGGCTTCGATAAAGGTCAACTCGGCACTCATGCATTTATTGAATTTGATCATGAAGGCAATCGTACTAAAGGCTCTGGCAATCCATCAGCTGAAACTGAGCTACATTTGAATATGTATAAGCTGATCCCATCAGCTAAATTTGTTTTGCATACCCATTCTGTTGCAGCAACTGTGTTATCGCGTGTGATCAAAGGCCACGCTATCAATTTGCATGGCTACGAAATGCAAAAGTCTTTAAGCGGTGTCAAATCGCACTTAGATACCTTAACTATTCCTATTTTTGATAATGACCAAGACATTGACCGTTTAAGCTTACTAGTCAGTGATCATCACCTTCACACGCCTATTGAGCATGCTGTATTAATTCGTGGCCATGGTTTATATGTCGTTGGTCGAGATATCAAAGAAGTACTTCGCCATTTAGAAGGCTTAGAGTTCCTATTTAGCTGTGAGCTTGAGCGCCTAAAACTAGAAGGTATTCAAGCTGGAGTTCAACCATGATCAAAGCGATTTTAACCGATATTGAAGGCACAATTACCCGTATTTCTTTTGTTAAAGACGTATTATTTCCTTACGCGGCAGGGCAATTACCTGAGTTTGTAAAGTCACATCAATCAGACCCAGAAGTTGCAGCTCAAATTGAGGCCGTTAAAGCACATATTGAACAACCAGAAGCCAATATCGACACGGTAATTAAGCATTTAATTCATTGGATTGAAACAGATCAAAAAATCACCCCACTTAAGCAGTTGCAAGGCTTAATTTGGCAAACGGGCTACGAAAGTGGTGATTTTACTGGCCACCTTTACCCAGATGCTTATGACTTTTTACAAGCCCAAAAACAAGCTGGAAAAAGTCTATATGTCTACTCATCAGGCTCAGTAAAAGCCCAACACCTGATTTTTGAGTTTTCTGATTACGGTGATGTTAGACCTTTATTTAGTGATTACTTCGACACTAAAGTCGGTGCAAAACAACAGCAAAGCTCTTATGAGAATATTATCGCCGAGCTGCCATTTGACGCTGCCGAAGTATTGTTTTTAAGCGATGTGGTGGCAGAGCTTGATGCTGCTAAAGCTGCTGGTCTTGGCACTTTACACCTTGTTCGCGATGGCCAAGCAGTAAGCGATGCTCACCCATATATCAACGACTTTTCGGAATTTAGTGCGGAGCTTTTAGCATGAGCCAATTAACTATTTATAACGATAACAACGCAAACAACATACTGTTTCACAGCGAAGACTTAAGCGCGATTGCCAATGAACTAAAAACAGTTGGCGTTCGCTTTGAGCAGTGGCAAGCAACAGCACAAATTGACCAAGAGACCAGTCATGACGCTATTTTAACTGCTTATGCTAAAGATATAGAGCGCTTAAAAGCTGAAGGGGGCTATCAAACAGTGGATGTTATTTCGCTTGCTAAGGGTAATCCAAATGCCAGCGAACTACGCGGTAAGTTCTTGTTTGAACATACACATAGCGAAGATGAAGTTCGTTTTTTTGTGAAAGGCCAAGGTTTATTCTGCTTACACTTAGGCGACAAAGTGTATCAAGTGCTTTGCCAACAAGGCGACCTAATTTCAGTACCAGAACTCACACCACATTGGTTTGATATGGGCAGCGACCCTGAATTCACAGCAATTCGCTTATTCAATAATACCGAAGGTTGGGTCGCTAAAAGTACTGAGTCAACTATTGCTACCAACTTCCCACTGCTGGACTAACATGGAAAAACTATTCTCGTACGGTACCTTACAGTACCCGCAGGTTCAGCTTGATACCTTCGGGCGTTTGCTCGAAGGTCAACCTGCTACGCTAACTGGGTATGTCATTGGTGAAGTCGAGATCACCGACGAAGCCGTACTTAAAAGTAGTGGTCAACGCTTTCACCCGGCTTTAATCAAAACAGGCAAACAAACTGATATTGTTAATGGCACTATTTATTTAATCACCGAACAAGAGCTTGCTCAGGCAGATACTTACGAAGTAGATGATTATCAGCGAATTGCAGAAACATTCCAATGTAACAACCAAGCTTGGCTATATGTTGCAAAAAACAGCCTTTAATTTACAAATATAAAACAAAAAGACCCAAATTAAGAACAAAAGCTGCTATTATCCTCCCCATTAATAAGTACTAATTATTTGCTAAAGGACTAAACATGGGGTCGGCATTTTCACCCTTACGCGATACCGTTATTTATGTGGGTGAGTGGCAACTTAACACTCAGCAGCAAACCATCAGCGATGGCACTCATAAGCGTGAACTAGAACCTTTATTATTTAAATTACTGTGTTTCTTTATTGAGCATAATGATCGCATTATCACTCGCCAAGAGCTGGTTGAGAATATTTGGCAACAAAGCTTTGTTGATGACAATGCCATTAACCGTGCCATCTCTGAACTAAGAAAAACTCTTAAATCAGAAAAACAGCCTGGGCAAACCATTAAAACCCATTATCGCAAAGGTTATAGCCTATTTATTGAAGTTAAGCCTCTTGAGCACACTGTGAGTACTGAGCCGCATAAAACAGAAAATGTAATAACAGTAGATAAAGACGCTGATACTCAAGTTAAACCTACGGCCATTAATGAACAAAAAGCGCATTCTTCACGCTGGCCATGGCCTTTTGCAGCGTTAGTGCTTGGTTTATTGATTACTGCTATTTGGTTATTTTCACAACAGCCTAAAGCAAATGATGAAGTACAAAACGAAGCGCCATTTTTAGACCTGCAAGCTGAAACCATTTCATGGCATAAAGGCTCTCACTATCGTTTAATGCTAAGCCATGACAAAACTAAGCTTGCTTATATTCTAGAAAATGATGGTCAAAGTCTTTTTGTCGTCGACCTAACTACTAAAAAAGAATACGTGATTGCCTCTGGCAATATCTTTTTACAGGGTTGGTCTGAGGATGGAGAGAGATTATTTTACGGCTCTTGTGAAAACAAAGACTACAGCGATTGCATCACTTGGCAAGCAAGCAACCTGTTATCAAGTGAAGCGTTAATAAAGCCACGTATCAACCAATCTTTACTTAATTCTCAGCCAAGTCAGTACATTGAAGTGGGTGATGTCGCAATTTCAAGGCGTAATAATTACCGTGGCTTAACTCATTTATATGCTTTATATGCACAAGATTTAAAAACCGGTGAAGAAATTCGCATCAGCACACCCAATATCACTGGCACTGGGGACTTTATTTTAACAACTATAAAAAACCCGAGCCGCATCATCTTTGAGCGCCATAATGTTGGCCAAGTAGAGATATACATGGCGAATTTAGATGGCAGCTCGCTAAAGCTTTTAACTACCAACGATTACCGTGCATGGGTAGCCACATATGATGAGCAGACCAACTCACTAATTTGGTATAGCCGCGGCACCTCAACTATTGAATCATTTTCTTTTGATAGTATGAGTCGACAACCCGCTATAACAGCGCCAGTAAAACGAGCAAATTATGCTTACCCTTTAAGCAAAGAAAGTGTGTTGATCAGTACTGACCTTCACGATAAAGATGCCGCAGTCTTTGACCTTAATTCAAAAACAATGAGCTACATCGCCACAGCGAATAAGCATGAAGACGACTTAGTCGCATTAGCCAATAATGATGTGTACTTCTCTGACTTTGAGTTTTCAGAACGACAACACTGGCTCAGAAAAGCAAACCAATACATCAATATCACTGGCAAAATTGGTGAAGATAGTTCAGTAATTGCAGCAAATAGTGACAGTAGCCGACTTGTTAGCTTCAATAAAGCCGATCAGCAATTAACATTATTAAATGCTGCTGATTTCTCCGAAATTAAGCACTGGACACTTCCTGGTAGTACCAAGCTGGCAGCTATAAGGGGTAACAAGATTGCCGTGCTATATACCGATCTTAGCAATCAGCTAAATCAAATAATGATTCTTCACACCAACAGCGATGAAGTGATTAAAAGCACTATAGATACACCCCTAGCTATTGCATGGTATGACGATACACAGCTGATTGTGCATTCTAAATACGATAAATACCTGCTTTTAGACAGCGATAACAACACCTATAGTGAGCTGACTACACCAGACAAACTAACTGAGTTAAAGCCTTCTATTGTGTCGATGGCAAGTAACCTACATAGTTTGTATATCGCCACTGATACTGAAGTTTTCAGAATTAATTTAGCCACAATGCAGGGCGTTGAGTCAGTACTTCAAATGAAGCCTTCTCACTATATATCGCGCCTTAATGCTAAAAACGACAAGCTGGCAGTGACCTTCTTAACTGCCAACAATCAAAATAGCATTGAGCTCTACACTAAAAAAAGCGCAGAGTAATTTACGACTTTAACTGTTTTAGAATACCTTGCTCGATATCGGACTGGTTATAAACGCCGCTATCGAGCACCCAGCCTGTGACTAGGCTCGCCGGTGTCACATCAAATGCCGGGTTATAAACCTTCGCGTTAGTCGGTGCCCACATCGCTTCACCAAAACTACCACTAACACCGCGCACTTCATTAGGACTGCGTTGCTCAATTTCGATATCTGCACCACACAACGTTTGTGTATCAAGTGTAGTAAGTGGCGCAACGACATAAAATGGAATGTTATGGAAATGCGCTAACACAGCGAGATTATAAGTGCCGACTTTATTGGCAAAATCACCGTTTGCAGCAATACGGTCTGCCCCTACAAAGATTTTATCTACTTTGCCCGCAGCCATTAAGCTCGCCGCCATGTTATCGCAAATCAAGGTATAAGGAATTTGCCAGCGCTCAAGCTCAAAAGCCGTTAAGCGGCCACCTTGCAGTAACGGCCTTGTTTCATCAACCCAAACATGAATGTCACCATGGCGTTGCTGAGCTTTATAAATAACCCCTAATGCAGTGCCGACACCCGCAGTCGCTAAAGCACCGGTATTACAATGGGTTAAAATATTATCTCCCTTATTTACCAAAGCCGCACCACGTTCTGCCATGCTATCGCAAAGGGCAATATCTTCTTTAAATAACTGCTCAGCAGTTGCGACAACAGCTGCAACATAATCAGTCTCTGTTAGCGCTACGCGTAACTTGGCCATGCAGTGCATAAGGTTTACCGCTGTTGGGCGTGTTGCTTCTAGTTCATCTATAGCAACCGCTAGTGCTGATTGACTCATGCCCTGCTCGGCTAGGTGTGCAACCAATAAGCTAGCACCTAAGCCGATTAAAGGCGCTCCCCGGATTTTCAAAGTCAAAATCAAATCTTTCATCGTTTCAACATCGTTACATACATGCCAATGCTGTTGATGTGGCAACAAATACTGATCAAGCACGGTTAGCGTACCTTGCTGATATTTAATACTGCTGGCGATGAGATCTTGCATACTGAATCCGAATAACTAATGAATAACTAATTTAAGTGAATAGTTATTTTACATCAGTTTTGACAACTAACAAGCTAGATGTATGGACATCTAAACGGTTACAGGTATAGAATGCTCAAAGTTAATTGTATTACGAGATAGAGCCATGGCTAAATACACTGCCTTTAATGCAGAGCATGCTGTTGATTACATTAAAGAACTTGTTAAAAGTGAACTAATTTCAGTCTTCCCTGCTGATGCAACACTGACTGCATACGAGTTTGGAGACGGAAACTTAAACTTAGTTTTTCGGGTTGCTGATCAGCACAACAACAGTGTAATTCTAAAGCAAGCACTCCCTTATGCCCGCTGCGTAGGTGAGTCATGGCCATTATCGTTAGACCGCGCCAGAATCGAAGCCGAAGTATTGATTAATCATGGTAAGTTGTGCCCAGAGCATACCGTGGCGATATTGCATCACGATGTCGAGCTGGCATTAACCGTGTTAGAAGATTTAGGTGAGTTACAAATTTTACGTGGTGCACAAATCAACGCAGAGCAATTTCCATTATTGGCCAGCCATGTTGCGCTGTATTTAAGCCGTACAGGCTTTTATAACTCAGACTTTTACTTATCTGCTGAAGATAAAAAAGCCAAAGTCAGCCAATTTATTAATCCTGATTTATGTAAGATCACAGAAGACTTATTCTTTACTGATCCGTACATTGAGCATGAGCGCAATAATTTCCCAACTGAGCTTAGTGAGCACGTCGAAAGTATTCGAAATAATGATGGTTTAAAACTGGCCGCAGCGAAATTAAAAGCTAAATTTTTATCTTGCCCGCAAACTTTATTGCATGGCGATATGCACAGTGGCAGCATTTTTGTTGATAGCAAAACCACTAAAATGATCGACCCAGAGTTTGGTTTTTTTGGCCCTGTTGGCTTTGATATCGGCTCATTTATGGGTAACTTGCTACTAAATTACTGTGCCCAAAACGCCCGTATTACAGAGCAAGCAAAACGCCGTCAGTATCAAACCCATTTATTAACCTGCTTACAAGACTGCTATAGCCAATTTGAGCAACACTGGCTAAACCTAGCAAGCAGCGAAGCAACTGATATTAGCTTTGCAAACCGCGCCTTTAGCGAAGATTACTTACGACACGTATTGCGTGATGCGATTGGCTACTGTGGCGCTGAACTTATTCGCCGTACTATTGGTTTAGCCCATGTTGCAGATATAGACGGTATTGAAGATGCACAAGCTCGTTTAGCAGTACAACAGCAAACGCTCGTACTTGGCGAGCAACTGATGCTCAATGCCACAAGCTGTAACAATAAAGACGAGTTCTTTTCTTTATTAATCAGTTTATTAAACTGATAGTCAAAAAGTAAAAAGGCGCTCAATGCGCCTTTTAATTATTCAACAAGATTATTTATTGTAGTGCTCATACATTTTATCGAGCGGCTCTGATAAACCATTTTCTTGTACCACTCGCACATGCTGGCGAGCTAACTCGCGGGCACTTGATACACCACATGAATGAGCAATCAGCCCTGCACCATAATGAATAAACTTATTATAATTAGCGACACGTTGTGCCTTATCGGTCACATCTAGGCCTCGCTGTAAGCGTTCATTATGAGTCGTAATACCGGTCGGGCAGGTATCTTTATTACATTGTAGAGCCTGAATACAACCAAGCGAAAACATATGACCACGCGCCGACACAATAAAATCAGCACCCAATGCAAGTGCCCAAGCCACTTTTGACGGTACGATTAGCTTACCTGATGCAATCACTTTCACTCGTTCTCTGAGACCATGTTTTTTTAGCAGATCAACAACCAAAGGCAGGCTCTCGCGCAGCGGTAAACCAACTGAATCCATCAAGGGTTGAGGAGCTGCGCCCGTACCGCCGTCGGCACTATCAATAGTGATGAAATCAGGCGCTGATTCAATACCACGATTATTAATTTCACTGAACAAGGTTTCGAGCCAAGTGTATTCACCAATCACCGCTTTAAAACCGGTTGGCTTACCTGTGGTACTGCGTACCGTTTCAATCATATCGAGTAAATCTGCTGGGCATTTAATTTCTGGATGACCATTTGGACTAATCGAGTCATGCCCTTCGGGAATACCCCGAATTTTTGCAATTTCAGCGGTCACTTTGCGCCCTGGTAACATACCCCCTTTACCGGGTTTAGCACCTTGACTCATTTTAATTTCGAACATTTTAACTTGTTCGTGATCAGCAATCGCTTTGAGTTTTTCGGTGCTTAATTTACCGTGCTCATCTCGAACACCATATTTTGCCGTGCCAATCTGAAACACAATATCTGCACCACCTTCAAGGTGGTAAGGGCTGAGCCCTCCTTCACCTGTATTCATCCAACAGCCCGCTAACTTTGCACCTCGCGATAGTGCGCGCACCGCTGGCTTAGATAAGGCACCAAAGCTCATGCCAGAAATATTAAATAACGAGTTTGTTGTATAAGGAGCTTGGCAATAAGGCCCTAACGTGACTTCGCTCGGGTCGAGTGCATCTTCATCTAAAGTTGGGAACGCACAGTTCATAAACATCACAGTGCCCGTTGCTTCAAGACTCTGGGTTGAACCAAAGGCCGTAGTGCGGTCAACATTTTTCGCAGCGCGGTAAACCCAGCTTCGCTCAGCACGATTAAATGGTAGCTCTTCCCTATCCATGGCAAAAAAGTATTGTCTGAAGAATTCACCTTGGCGTTCAAAAAAATAACGAAAGCGGCCGATCACCGGGTAATTACGGCGAATCGCCTGCTTAGATTGCGTCACATCACTAATGTAAAAGCACACAATCACCAGCAAACCTATGCCGAGTGCAAAAATAAACAAGCTGGCAAAAACATCGATACTAAAAATTATAAAATCACTCATCCAAGGCCCCTTTGTGAAATGACATCCTTCAAAGCATATAAGGTGTTTATATTACGTGCAATAAACAAAAAAGGCGTGATGTAAGTCACGCCTTTTCGTTTCTTTTATGCCGCTATGCTGCTCGTTTGGCTAATTCAGCTTTAATATAAAGTTGAATTTGCTCTTCGAGCACTGACATTGGCACTGAGCCATGACGTAATATTTGATGGTGGAATTCGCGAATATCGAAATCTTGACCAAGTGCTTGCTCAGCTTCGTGGCGTAAACGTTTAATTGTTAGCTCACCTATTTTGTATGACAACGCTTGTGCAGGCCATGAAATATAACGGTCGGTTTCGGTCTTCACGTTATGTAATGAAAGCGCGGTATTTTCGCTCATAAACTTCATTGCGCGTTCGCGGCTCCAGCCATACATATGCATACCTGTATCAACCACTAAACGTGCTGCACGCCACATTTCATAGGTTAAACGACCAAAATCACTGTATGGGTCTTGATAAAAGCCCGCTTCGATACCTAAAAACTCCGAATATAAGCCCCAACCTTCACCAAATGCCGACAAATATGCATTACGGCGATAACTTGGTAATGACTCAAGTTCAGCATTTAGCGAGATTTGTAAATGATGCCCTGGTACAGCTTCGTGCAAAGTTAATGCTTCAAGTACATACAACGGGCGCTTATCTAACGCATAGGTATTAACCCAGTAATAACCCGCTTGATCATCACGGCGAGAACCTGAGTAACGGCCGGTTGTATATTTAGGGGCAATACTCTCTGGCACTGGCGCAACACCGTACGGCATTCTTGGCAAGGTGTGGAATAACTTAGGTAACTGCGCATCCATTTTCTTGGCGATGTAAGACGCTTCTTTTAGTAAATCTTTTGGTGTTTTTGCGTAAAATTGCGGATCAGTACGTAAAAAGTGCACAAAATCAGCAAACGAGCCTTCAAAGCCTACTTTCTCGATAATTTTTTCCATTTCTGCACGAATACGCGCGACTTCTTGAAGGCCCAGCTCATGGATTTCTTTTGGCGTCATATCTGTGGTGGTGTAGTACTTAGCGCGATTTTCGTAAAACGCTTTGCCATTCGGCGTACTTGAAATACCAATATCTGTACGTGCACCCGGTTGATACTCATTGTTAAAGAAAGTTAAGTAACCTTGATATGCCGGAATAACTTGTTCTTTGATAATGGTTTGCGCTTGCTTTTGTAGCGCTGCAAACTCGCTATCACTTACACCTGCAGTGTTATTTAAAAATGGTTTGTAAAATTCAGACTGTGTCGCATCATCAACAATATAAGCCGTGATTGAGTCTTGATAGCCCTCTAAAACAGCCTTTGGTTGAGTTAAACCTACTTCAAGACCTTTACGCATCCAGCCGATATTTTGCGAAAAATAGCGGGGAATTTGCTGTAATTTAGCAAGATATAGCTGGTAATCTTGTGGTTTTGTGTAATCTGAGCTTGATATCATAAATGATAGACTAGAGTGGAAACCATACTCAGATGTCAGCGGCATATAGTGCGCATTAAACACATATTCATCGACACTATTTTGCACTTGGCCACGCAAAATAGTCAGGTTAATGCGATTTTCTTCCGATAACTTATCACGGTCGATTGCGTCTAGCTCGGCAAGTAACTCAGTATTCTTCTTGTATTTTTGTTCTAAAAATTCAGCCGATAGATTTTCTAATAAATAACCATCAACGCCATTTTCTTTACCATATGGGCTGATGCTTTGGCGGTAATTAACAATATTTTCGGCTACTTGAGTAAATTGCTGATCAGCATCAATATTTGTTACCTGACAAGCGCTTAAAGTACAAGCTAAAGCAACCGCAATAACAGAACGGTTTAAAGTTCGCGACAGTGTTTGTTTCATAGCATTCTTTTTAGTTTTAATCAGTATCGCTAAAGTAGCGCAGCACTGGCTAAAACCCAAGCAAATGCGACCAAGCTCAGGTTAAATACGCTCAAATTAACAGCGTTGTGTAAATAAGAATGAGCAAGGTTTAAGCAATTTTTAATTACACTTGTTAAAGTTGTTGAGAAAATCAGCTAATAGACACAAACGAAACAAATTTAAGTTCCAAAATTAGCGATTTTGCTTTTAAATAGACTGATTACAGATTACTGTAGACTCAGTATTTATGCTTGGAAGCAAATAAACTTTACGGAAGAGATGATTAATTGGTTGATATGCGTATTTAGTGGTATTGAAAAATGATGTTCCATGATCCCATGGCTATTGCTCAAGAAAAAATGACAAAGGTATGTATCTTTTTAGAACATCATGCATTACCGCCGTCACCACTTAACTACCAAGTTGTTTACACCTACGTCAGTCAGTCTAACCCAAAACTTAACGCCGCTATTGACCGTGCCATCGCACAAAGAAAAACCATCGATTGTGTCTATGTAGAACAGCTTTATTTCGATTTTATAGAGCAAGGCCATAAAATGAAAACCGCCATTGTTCGCAACGTTGACTCAGTAATTAACACTCTTTCGCGTAATGCTAGCAATAACGAACAAAATATTGTGCGCTTTGCTGATCAAGTTAGTGACTGTGTGCATTCAATCGATGAAAACAATATTGAGCAAACGCGTCACGCATTAAAAATGCTCAGTAAACAATCAGAAGTACTGCTCAGCCAGCATCGTCAATTTAAGCAAGAAATAGCAAAAGCCAAATCGCTGCAAGAAAAAACTCAAAAACAACTCACTCAATTACGCAAACAACACATTACCGACCAACAAACTGGCTTATATAAGCGCCACTATTTGAATCAACAAACCCAACTCTGGGTCGGCCAAAATAAAGCGGTTTGTGCTATCTCTATTCACATTGAGAACTTAAATCATTTTATTGAAAACTATGGCGATGTCATTGGTGAAGTCATTTTGAGTAAAGTCGCCAAGCAAGTGCAAAAGTACGTACAAGAAAGCGGTTTACCTGGGCGCACAAGTAAAGATGAATTTACCATCTTACTTGCTGATATAGAGCCTGAAACTGCAAACTTAATTGCCGAAAAAGTACGAAATGGCGTAGAAAAGCTGCGCTTTGTCAGCTCAAAAAATGGCACCAAACTTCCTGCTATCACTCTTGCTTTAGGGATCGCTAAACATGAAGGCGATGGCGACTTTAACAGTTTAGCCCGTAAAGCCTCTTTAGCAGCCGCTAAAGCCAAGTCGCTAGGGCAAAGTAGTTTTATTGCCGGCCAATAAAGTTTAAAACTGCGCTAAGTCATGAAAAGCCACGCTAATCTGATGATTTAGTTATAATCAAATTGCACCCCACAGCTACAATCAAGTACACTAGTCTTTATTGCCACGATAGAGATTAATCATGAACGAGAATCAAGAAAAGACCACGCATTTTGGCTATAAAACCGTTGCTGAAAACGACAAAGCATCAATGGTTGCAGATGTATTCCACTCAGTCGCTGCAAAGTATGACGTAATGAATGATCTTATGTCGTTCGGTATTCATCGTTTATGGAAACGCCAAACTATTGCAAGTTCAGGTGTTCGCAAAGGTCACTATGTATTAGATCTTGCCGGCGGTACAGGTGATTTAACCGCTAAATTTAGTCAGCTAGTGGGTGAAACCGGTCAGGTTATCTTAGGCGATATTAACTCTTCAATGCTGAAAGTTGGCCGTGAGAAACTGCGTAACCTAGGTCGTGTTGGCAATATCGAATATGTTCAAATGAATGCCGAAGCATTACCATTTCCTGATAACAGCTTTGACTTAATTACGATTGCCTTTGGTCTTCGTAACGTGACCGATAAAGATAAAGCTCTGCGTTCAATGTATCGTATTCTTAAGCCAGGTGGCCGTTTACTCGTGCTTGAGTTCTCAAAACCAGAACAAGAAATATTAAGTAAAGCCTACGATTTCTACTCATTTAATATCTTACCTAAGATGGGTGAGCTGGTTGCGAATGATGGCGAGTCTTATCAATATCTTGCTGAATCAATCCGTATGCATCCAGATCAAGAAACATTAAAAGGCATGATGGAAGATGCTGGTTTTGAACAAACCAGTTATCAAAACCTTACTGGCGGTATTGTTGCCCTTCACCGTGGTTTTAAATACTAAAAATTCTGTAAATTAAGTAGGTAACGCGATGTTAGCAAACGCTCTGTTATCACTAGTCGAACGAATCATTAATCAACTGCTGCAGTTAGACCCTCAGTTAAAGGGTAAGCTTGCAGCAATTGCTGATAAACAGCTGTTGATTGAGATACGTGATTGGCAACAGTCAATTTTGTGTGTTTACAGCGACGAGAAAATTCACTTATACAGTACGCAAGAGCGTAGTTTTGGTTGCATGATCAGCGCCGATATCGACACCTTGTTGGCGCTTAAAGATCCATCAATGCTCACGCAACTCATTCGCCAAGATAAGCTCGACTTACAAGGCGACTTAAATCTTGCACAAGGTTTCAGTAATGCCTTTGCTGAGCTTGATATTGATTGGCCAGAACATTTTTCTCGGTACATTGGCGATGCCCCAGCACAACAGTTGTGGCTCTCTATTCAAGCTTTAAAGCGTCGTGGCTCACAAACGAAAAGCAAGTTAGAAAACACCTTAACAACGCTTTGCCAAGATGAGTTAGCAGTGACTATACACCCTCTTGAGCTTGCTGAATTTAAACAGCAAAACCGCCAATTAAAAAGCCAAGTATCTCAATTAGAGATGCGAATTAACGCGCTGTTACAGTCTCGCTAATGCGCTAAGGAACTTGTGTGTCGTCTGCTCGTCTTTATTACATCACTAAAACCCTACTGAGCTATGGCTTAGACGAATTAATTCCACGTAAACGAGTGCCTTGGTTTGCCAAACTCGCCCGTGGCAGCTTATTTTGGTTACGTAACCAACATAAAGATAAACCTGCAGGTATGCGCTTACGACTTGCTCTGCAAGAGCTTGGCCCTGTATGGATCAAGTTTGGCCAAATGCTTTCAACACGCCGTGATTTACTCCCTCATGATGTCGCATTAGAACTTGCCTTATTGCAAGATCAGGTTGAACCTTTTGAAGGTGAACTTGCCCAGCAGCTTATTGAAAAAGCGCTGGGTATTAATGATATTAGTGAATTGTTTAGTGATTTTTCGCAAACACCTTTAGCATCAGCCTCAATTGCACAAGTTCACACGGCAACCTTAATTGATGAGCATGGCGCACCACAAGATGTGGTGATTAAAGTCATTCGCCCTAACATTAAAGAGCAAATTGATGCCGACTTAATGCTAATGCAAAAAGTCGCACGCTTAGTGGCTAAGTTATTAAAAGAAGCGAAACGTTTACGCCCTATTGAGGTAGTAAACGAGTACAAAAAAACCTTGCTCGATGAGCTCGACTTAATGCGTGAAGGGGCGAATGCGATTCAGCTACGCCGTAACTTTGAAGACTCAGATTCACTCTACATTCCTTTTGTTTACAGTGACTACAGCCGCAGTAACGTATTAGTAATGGAGCGCATTTACGGTATTCCAGTATCTGATACCGAAGCATTGCTGGCACAAAATACCAATATGCAGCTACTAGCTGAGCGTGGTGTCGAAGTGTTTTTCACACAAGTATTTCGTGATAGTTTCTTCCACGCTGATATGCACCCGGGTAATATTTTCGTTTCTCGCGAAAACCCTCATAACCCAAAATATATCGGTATTGATTGCGGTATTGTTGGCACCCTTAATCGTGAAGATAAGCGCTATTTAGCTGAAAACTTTATTGCCTTTTTCAATCGTGATTACCGCCAAGTAGCACAGCTACACGTTGATTCTGGCTGGGTACCCGCCGATACCAGCATTGAAGAGTTTGAATTTGCCATTCGTACTGTGTGTGAGCCAATTTTCAATAAACCACTGGCCGAAATCTCGTTTGGCCATGTGTTAGTCAACCTGTTTAATACGGCTCGTCGCTTTAATATGCAAGTTCAACCGCAATTAGTGTTACTGCAAAAGACGCTGTTGTATGTTGAAGGCCTTGGCAGACAACTGTATCCACAGCTTGATTTATGGAAAACCGCTAAACCTTTTCTAGAAGATTGGGTCAAAGAACAAGTTGGTCCGCTTGCAGTAATGAAAAAAATGTATGCGAACTTGCCATTTTGGGCAGAAAAAATGCCTGAATTACCTGATTTAATTTATCAAAACTTAAAGCGTCAACAACAACCTGTACAATTGCCAGCGCCGCAATCTGCTAAACCTTTGTTACTCAGCATCTTTGCTGGCAGCTGCTTGATTGTTTCAGGCTTATGTTATTTGCAGCATGACTTAGTTGCCAGTGCAATTACCGCAGGCTTTGCTGTAGCAGGCTTTATTGCAGCATGGCGTAGCGCATAAACTAAGTGCTATTTATGTTTTGGTGAGTATAATCGAGACAAGTCTATTCGATAAATTTGAAAAAACGGAGTAACCCATGGGTTTTGGTGGTATCAGTATTTGGCAATTAATCATTATTTTGGCAATCATCGTGTTGTTATTTGGCACAAAAAAACTTCGTGGCATCGGCGGTGATTTAGGTAGCGCAGTAAAAGGCTTTAAAAAAGCCGTGTCTGATGATGACCAAGCTAGCGCTAAAAGCGAGCAAATAGAACAAGCTTCTAACACGCAAAACAAAGAAACCGTAGAGAAAAGCAAAGACGACCATAAGGCTTAATCAACATGGGGATGTGGGAACTTGTTGTCGTACTGATCGTGGGTCTAATTGTATTAGGCCCAGAGCGCTTGCCTGTGGCAATTCGCACGGTTAGCCGCTGGGTAAAAACCTTAAAGTCAGTCGCCAACTCAGTGAAAGCAGAAGTGAACGAAGAACTCCGTATCCATGAGCTTCACGAAAACTTAAAAAAAGCAGAGCAACAAAACTTGCAAGAACTATCTCCAGATCTGCAAGACTCTGTAAACGAACTTCAAAAGGCTGCTCAGTCAGTCACCCACAGTTACAAAAAAGACACGCCTGAAAAAGCAGAAAGTAACAATAATGACGAAAAAAAGTGAATTTAATCTCTGCTTTTGTGGTCAATAACAATGATGATGAATAGTAAACTATGACCGAGCAAGCTCACACAGGCTTTGTTGGCCACTTAATTGAGTTACGAAATCGACTCATGAAAGCTTTGTTAAGCATTTTGCTAATATTTATCGCCTTGGTGTACTTTGCCAACGATATATATAGCTTTGTTGCAGCACCACTTATTGCAAACTTGCCTAGCACTGCCACCATGATCGCAACGGATGTAACGGCACCTTTTTTTGCACCGTTTAAACTCACCTTATTTGTGGCGTTATTTGCTGCTATTCCTATGATACTGCACCAAGTTTGGAGCTTTATAGCACCTGGCTTATATCAACATGAAAAGCGTATGCTAATGCCAATTTTGGCCTCTAGCATCTTGCTATTTTATAGTGGTATCGCTTTTTGCTACTTTGTGGTGTTACCTATTATTTTAGGGTTTTTCACTAACACTGGCCCTGATATGATGACATTAGCGCCTGATATTAGTAGCTATTTGAGTTTTGCTTTAAAACTGTTTTTTGCTTTTGGTATTGCGTTTGAAATACCTGTTGCCATCATGCTGTTATGCTGGAGTGGCGCAACAACAACGAAAAGTTTAAAAGAAAAACGGCCTTATATCGTGGTAGGTGTATTTGTAATTGCTATGTTCTTAACACCTCCTGATGTACTGTCACAAACATTACTAGCATTACCCATGCTGTTATTATTTGAATTAGGTTTAATTTTGGCTGCATTTTATACCGCCAAACCTCAACAGGAATCAGAGGAATAAATGAAAAAACAACTCATTCCATTAGTTGCACTGTTAACGATTACTGGCACTGCACAAGCAAACGAAGTTAACTTACAAGCACTACAAGCGTGTACTTTTGTTGAAAATGATTTTAACCGCTTACTTTGTTACGACAACGTGATGGCAGGTAAATCACTATCAAAGCCTGCGACAAAAAAACAAATTGAACAACCTGTTGCAAGCTCAGCTGCAGCTGCTTCCCCAGCACCTGTTGCCGCAGCAGGAGCTACAAATGAACAAATCGTAAGAACAAAAAATGAAGACTTTGGTTTAGAGCATAAAGAAGTTGCTAAAGTAAACGATGACCAAATTAGCGCTAGTGTAAAAAGCGTGAAAAAAGCCCCTTACGGTGAGCTCATCATCGAACTTGATAATGGTCAACAATGGCGTCAAGTTGGCTCTGATAGCTTACGTCTAAAAAAACAAGATGTTGTGGTTATTGAACGTGGCGTTTTCAATTCTTTCCTTTTAAAAGTTGAAGGCCAAAACCGTTCGATTCGTGTTAAGCGCACTAACTAATGAGCATTTCGCTGGTTGATGCTGGCGTCAACTTAAGCAATCATCAATTTGATGATATTCATGAAGCTGTGTTACAACGTGCCGCTGAGGCAAATGTAACGCAGCTGCTTCTTATTGGCTGCGATCTGCAAACTAGCCAAGCCTCTCTTAACCTAGCCAAAAAATTTAAGCAATTTTGCACTGCAGGAATTCACCCTCATGATGCAAAAACCGCCGACGAACACCTTGAAGAACACTTAACAACGCTTAGCCAAAACCATGAAGTAGTTGCTATTGGTGAATGTGGCCTCGATTACAATCGTGACTTTTCTCCTCGGGACGTTCAGCGTAGCGTTTTTAGACGCCAACTGCAGCTTGCTGAGCAGCTGAATATGCCAGTTTACTTGCATGAGCGAGATGCTAGTGAAGATATGCTCGCAATTTTAAGTGACTTCAAAGTACGAGGCGTATTGCACTGTTTTACGGGGGATGAAAAAGCGCTCCAAAGTTACCTAGCAATGGGGCTTTATATCGGTGTTACGGGTTGGGTCTGCGATGAACGCCGCGGTGAGCAATTACAAGCCTTAGTGCCATCAATCCCTTTAGAACGCTTGTTAATCGAGACTGATGCGCCTTTTTTAATGCCAAGAAATATTAGACCAAGACCGAAGTCTCGTCGCAATGAACCTCAGAACCTTCCTTATGTGTGTCAGCAAATTGCTGATTTAAAAGGCTGTGAATTTACTGAAGTGGCAAAACAAACTACACTAAACTTTCAGCAATTATTTTCCATAAAGGGTTAAGATGAAGCGCCTATGGTCACTTTGTGGCGTACTCTTCGTTTTTTTATTTACTCCTTATTTATTGGCTAACCCACTTATTGTTAGCTCACAATTTAAGTCTCAACATACGCTAAATGTTGAGTACACCCTTGATCCTATTACTCAACAACAAGCATTTAGCAATGCTAATGTAAAATGGCTGAAAAACCGAGGTGAAACCTTAAATCTAGGCATGACTTTAAAGCCTCTGTGGCTCAAGCTATCGATAAAAAACACCTCATTAGATGATGTACCGCTGATATTATCGATAGATAACCCTTTACTCGATGAAGTGAGCGTCTTTCACCTGCAAGGTGGGCATGTGTTATTTAACACAAAAATAGGTGACGCCGTTCCTTTAGCCAATCGGCAAATTAAAAATGAATCGCTGCTAGCCTCATTAACTATTCCAAAAGCCAGTCATTCCGAAATCTACCTAAAAATTAAAAACAACGGTGGCCTAAGAGTACCTCTAAGCCTTTGGAGCCCCTCTGAATACCTAAAACATAAAAGTAAGTTCAATTTATTGTACGGCTTATTAGTCGGTTTTATTTTATCGCTCGCACTCACTAATTTAGTACTTTATGGCTTTTCTAGACGCCGCTATTTCGCCTACACTGGGTTATTACTTACCTTACTTTGGTTGTCGCTAGCCTACCTTTATGGCTATGGTTATCGTTACTTACAACCGAGCGGTTCATCGTTTCAACAACTCACCATACCGAGCCTATTTTTCATTTGTGGTGCGTTATTTGTGCCCTTGCAAGGCTATATATTCGGCTTTACCAAATCTCGCTTAAATCGCTTTCAGTATTGGCTAGCGTGGGTCGTAGTGCTTGTCACCGTAATAATGTGGCTCTTACCAATTCATATTGCAATTACACTTTGCTTATTAAGTTTACCTGTGGTGCTTATCATCTTTGCAAGTATTGCTCTAAAGCAGTTTAACCGTGAGTATAAACAGCCTTGTAGCGCTTTTCTAATCGCCCTATTCGCTTTCTTCTGCGCCATTATTTACAGCGCACTTGGGGTATTTAACCCGTTTAATTTAAATATCGGAGTGCTGTCACTTACCTTTATTTGCTTTTTGGTTTGTAGCTTAAGTTTAAGCTATGCAGTTATAAAACTGTTTTTGATGCAGCGCGATGCTGAAGTTGCAGCACAACAAAATGCCTTAGCTGAGAGCAAAGCTAAAGATACTTTAATGCGCGAGCGCCTTGAACTGCAAGAACAAGCTCGCCAAGACCTTGAAGCGAATATCGAGGAGCGTACCTTTGAGTTACAAGTGACATTACGCGAGCTTGAAGAGAAAAACCGAGAGCTTGAACAACTCAATATGGAAGACGCGCTGACAAAAACCAAGAACCGCCGTTACTTCGATAAAAAGCTACTAATGGATATTCGTCGCTCGCGACGTGAACAAACACCTTTAGCCATCATCATGTTAGATATTGACCATTTCAAAGTAATTAATGACACCTACGGTCATTTAACCGGTGATCAAACCATTCAATCAGCTGCCGATGTCATTAAACAGCACCTGAAACGACCTCTTGATGAAGTGGCGCGCTACGGAGGCGAAGAATTTGTCGTGCTGTTGCCTAATACGCCACTGACAGGTGCATTAGAAATTGCCGAACAAATACGCAAAGCAGCCCAAAATACTGATATAATAGTTGCCGGAACAACGATTAAATTTACTTTGAGTGCAGGTGTTTACAGCGCAATTGCTGAAGACATTAATAACCCAAGTTTATTCACTGACTATGCCGACAAAGCCTTATATCATGCCAAGCAAACAGGTCGAAATCGCGTAGTGAGTTATCCTCTACCAGACTAGGAGTATACAAAGCATGGCCCAATCAGGACTCGACCTTTTCCCTTATACACGTATGCGCCGCATGCGTCGTGATGACTTCTCTCGTCGCCTAATGGCTGAAAACCAACTAACTGTTAATGACCTTATTTTTCCTGTATTTGTGTTAGAAGGTAAAAACCGCCGCGAAGCTATTGAGTCTATGCCTGGCATTGAGCGTCTTTCTATCGATTTACTACTTGAAGAAGCAAAAGAGCTTGTTGAATTAGGTGTCCCTGCTGTGGCAATTTTCCCGGTAACACCGAGCGATAAAAAATCTCTACTTGCTGAAGAAGCCTATAACCCAGATGCATTAGCACAACGCACTGTCCGCGCGCTTAAAGAAGCTTTTCCTACACTAGGTGTGATCACAGATGTTGCACTTGACCCATTCACCGTTCATGGTCAAGACGGCATTATCGATGAAGACGGTTATGTGATTAACGATGTAACAACTGAAATTTTAGTTAAACAAGCGCTATCGCATGCCGAAGCGGGTGCGGATGTAGTTGCACCATCAGACATGATGGATGGACGTATTGGTGCAATTCGTGAAGCACTCGAAGCCGAAGGCCATATCCACACTCGTATCATGGCTTATTCTGCTAAATACGCCTCTAGCTATTATGGCCCATTCCGTGATGCGGTAGGTTCTGCAGGCAACTTAAAAGGTGCCGACAAAAAGACCTATCAAATGGACCCTGCGAACTCTGATGAAGCAATTCGTGAAGTAGCCCTCGATCTGCAAGAAGGTGCAGACATGGTGATGGTAAAACCAGGTATGCCTTATTTAGATGTAGTACGCCGCGTAAAAGATGAGTTTGGTGTACCCACTTTTGCTTACCAAGTAAGTGGTGAATATGCCATGCATAAAGCAGCCATTGATAACGGCTGGCTTGCAGAAGAAGCAATAATCATGGAATCTTTATTAGCATTTAAACGTGCTGGCGCCGATGGCATCCTGACTTATTTTGCAAAACAAGCAGCTATTTGGTTAAAAAATAACTAATCTAAAGTAAATGTTCTAAAAATTGGTAATTATTCCTATTTTATTAACATTTTGTATTTAATTTGTCATAGATTTTTCTTAAAGTACTGTGTCCCATATTGGGACTTTTATAATACATACACGGGAAAAATAATGATAAATACAAAATTAACGCCGCTCGCGCTTGTGATTGCAAGCCTGAGCGCACCTGCTTCTGCCAACCTAATCATCTCTGAATACGTTGAAGGAAGCTCTAACAATAAAGCGGTAGAGCTTTACAACACTTCTGGTGCTGAGCTATCGCTTGACGGTTACACCATCTCTTTATACTCAAATGGTAACGGCGATCTAGCAGACCCGAATAACAGCTTAGCTTTAACCGGTACTCTTGCAGCAAACGCAACTTACGTTATTGTTAATGCAGGCTCTGCAGATGAGTTAAAAGCCAACGCGGACACTGAATCAACAATCACTTATTTCAACGGTGATGACGCATTAGTGCTAACTAAAGACGGTGCAATTGTTGATAGCTTTGGTCAACTGGGCGTAGATCCAGGTTCAGCATGGGATGAAGGCGGCGTTTCAACACAAAATAAAACACTTCGCCGTAAAGCTACAATCACTTCAGGCCGTACTGATGCAACCTCAGCGTTTAATCCAAGCGATGAGTGGGAGCAATTCGACCAAGACGATTTCAGCAATATAGGTCAATATGGTGAGAGCACAGAGCCAACGCCTGAACCAGAACCAGTTACTCCTCTTGAGTGTGGTGCAGAAAAAACCTTAATCAGCGCAATTCAAGGTGAAGGCGGCGACAGCCCGCTTATAGACACTGAAGTAGAAGTTGAAGGTGTTGTTACAGCTGACTTCCAAGGTGATGACCAACTAAAAGGTTTCTTCATTAGCTCACTTGCTGCTGATATTGATGAAAACCCACTTACTTCTGAAGGTGTATTCGTTTATTTCGCAGATACCGACGTTGCTGTTGGTGACCATGTGCGTGTTAAAGGTAGCGTGGCTGAATACTACAGCGCAACACAACTAGGCGATGTTAGCCAAGTTGAGATCTGTGCGACAGGTTTATCTACTGACGCAACCGCTATCACTTTACCAGTTACTGACGTTGCAGACCTTGAAGCTTATGAAGGCATGTTAGTAACCATAGATCAACCTTTAGTCGTTAATAACAACTACGGTCTTGGTCGCTATGGTGAAGTTGACTTAGGTACTGAGCGTTTATACCAAGGTACTCAAATTGCGCTACCAGGTGATGCTGCAAATGCTGTTGAAGCTGAAAACCTGAAAAAACAAATCTTAATCGACGATGGTTCAACAAAGCAAAACCTTGATCCTATTGCCTACCCAGGTACCGGCCTTGATGCCTATAACACGTTACGTTTAGGCGATACTGTTAATACAATTACTGGTGTAATGGGTTACAGCTTCGACCGTTACCGTATTCACCCTACAGTACAACCTGAGTTCACTGCGACTAACCCTCGTACAGATGCACCAGAGCTTAACGAAGATGCAGACCTACGTGTAGCAAGCTTCAACGTATTAAACTATTTCAATGGTGATGGCCAAGGCGCAGGCTTCCCTACTAGCCGTGGTGCAGATAGCGAAGAAGAGCTGATTCGCCAAGAAGCTAAATTAGTTAGCGCAATTACAGCTATTAACGCTGACGTTATTGGCTTAATGGAAATCGAAAATGACGGTTTCGGTGAAAATAGCGCTATTGCTAGCCTAGTATCTGCACTTAATGATGAAGATGCAGAAAATACCTACGCATTTGTTGATTTCGGTGTTGACCAAATTGGTACTGATGCAATCACTACAGCACTGATTTATCGCTCAAATAAAGTATCTGAAGTTGGTAAGGCTGCTCATACTACAGTAGAACCTTTCGATTACAGTAATCGCCCGCCAATTGCACAAAGCTTCCAATCTCTTGAAAGCGAAGAAATCTTCACTGTTGCCGTTGCCCACCTAAAATCTAAAGGCGGCTGTGGTAGCGCTGAAGGTAATAATGCTGACTTAGGCGATGGTCAAGCATGTTGGAATGAAATCCGTGTTGCGGGTGCAAATGCATATGCTGATTGGTTAGCAACTTACCCAACTGAAGTTGAAGATGAAGATATCATCCTAGTCGGTGATATGAACTCTTATGCGATGGAAGATCCTATTCGTGCATTTGCAGATAAAGGTCTGAAGAGTGCGGTTGCTGAACTAGACGGCGACACATTAGGTTACTCTTATAGCTTCTCTGGCCGCATTGGTAGCCTTGACCACGCACTAGTCTCTGAATCTATGCTAGCTAAAGTTGTTGCTGCTACGGATTGGCATATCAATGCCGATGAGCCAATTAGCCTAGACTACAACCTTGAGTATAAGTCATCGACACAACAAGCTAGCCTATACGCTGACAATGCATACCGCGCATCTGATCACGACCCAGTAATTGTTGATATTCAATCTGCAGAGCCTATTCCTGCAGAGCAGGCACCAGTAATCGAAGCGAGTCAATCATTCGAAATCGTAGAAAATAGTGAAATTGGCGCTGTGATTGGCCAACTAGTTTTCTCTGATGGTGATGCTGATTACACCCCAGTAGTAAGCTTTAGCATTGAAGGTGAGCATGCTGATGCAATTGCAATCAGTGCTGCAGGTGAAATCACAGTGGCTAAAGAGCTAGACTTCGAAGAAGAAGACAAGCTTACGCTGATGATCCGTGCAGAAGATAGCGCTGGTAACCTATCAGAAGCACAACTGCTATACATCAACATCACAAACGATGAAGCTGATGATGAAGTAGAAGATGTAGCTGAAGAAGTTGAAGAAGAAACAGAAGAAGAGTCAAAAGATGATGATTCTGGTTCATTTGCTTGGTTAAGCTTACTTGCTTTACCGTTTGCACTTCGTCGTCGTATGAAAAAATAAACGACACTGCATATGAATAAGGCCGCATTTCGCGGCCTTTTTTATTTCAGTTCACTTAATTTAGCATTATTGAGGCTTGCTAGTATTAGGCTTTACATTGCAGATTAGGCTTTATGGCACAACCTGCTTTTGACTTATAGAGCTTAGCAATGTCAATCTGTTGCTGCTCATCAATCTGCCAGTTCATAAACTGGTGTGTTTTACCATTCGCTAAGGTAATTTTAAATACTGTGATAAATGCCATTGGGTTAAATTCAACAGTGACAATATCTTCAGCGTTGATGTAACGCTTACCTAATCCTCGCGAATAACAAATCCCCGCCTTGTAACAGTGTAAGAAGCGCAATTCTAAAAAATTTAATAGAGTAATAAATAGCAGAACAGGTAACAATAGCATCAAAATTGATGCTCCTAGCAAAGTAACGCTTAATGCAACAAGAATAGCCAGTGCTATCTTGCTTCCCTGTAGAGTCCAATTAGGACTTAACTTAATCGTTTTCATGAGTATATTTCTATAGTTGTAATATTTAATAAGCAGACGTTTAATACAAAATGATTAAAAAATCATTCGGGCGCCATTTTACATAGACTAAAAAAGGTACACAAGGTACAAAAAAGCACTTTTTTACTAGAATAAAGTAATTAGCTTACAACTTACTAATAACCTTATATATTTCTTGAAAATGAAATTTGTATTAAAATCGTACAATTTAAGAGCAGCAGCACTTAAATCGTATTAGCTATTTAGAAAATACTTTAAAAGTGCGATACCTGTACCGGTACATTAATAACTCAAAGCTGAATGGTTAATTAACATACAAAGGAAAGAAATGATTACTTTGTAATCGAAAAAATTACGACAATATATTTACGATTTTTAGGCAATAAAAAACCCGCAGCATGTGCGGGTTTTTTTAAAAGAATTAAACGGCTAATTACTTAGCAGCTTTTTTCTCTTTTTCTGCAGCGATTACTGTTTCAGCAACGTTTGCAGGACATGGTGCGTAGTGTGAGAACTCCATAGAGAACTGACCACGACCAGAAGTGATAGTACGTAAGTGGCCGATGTAACCGAACATTTCAGAAAGTGGTACATCACCCTTGATGCGAACGCCCATTGCGCCAGCTTCTTGGTCTTTGATCATACCACGACGACGGTTAAGGTCACCGATTACGTCACCTACGTTGTCTTCCGGAGTGAATACGTCAACTTTCATGATTGGCTCAAGAAGTTGTGCACCCGCTTTAGGGATAGACTGACGGAAAGCGCCTTTAGCAGCGATTTCGAACGCGATTGCTGATGAGTCAACTGCGTGGAAAGCACCGTCGAAAAGTTCAACTTCAACGTCTAATACTGGGAAGCCAGCTAGAACACCTTCTTGCATCATTGATGCGAAGCCTTTCTCAACTGCAGGCCAGAATTCTTTAGGTACGTTACCACCAACAACTGATGAAGAGAACGTGAAGCCTGAGTTTTGCTCGCCTGGCTTGATGCGGTAATCGATCTTACCGAATTGACCAGAACCACCAGATTGTTTCTTATGCGTGTAGCTATCTTCGATTTCTTTCGTGATAGTTTCACGGTAAGCAACCTGAGGTTGACCAACAACTAGGTCTACGCCGTAAGTACGCTTAAGGATATCTACTTTGATATCTAAGTGAAGCTCACCCATACCTTTAAGGATGGTTTCGCCTGAATCTTCGTCAGTTTCAACTTGGAATGAAGGATCTTCTGCAACCATCTTACCGATCGCGATACCCATCTTCTCGTTACCGCCTTTGTCTTTAGGAGCAACAGCGATTGAGATTACTGGATCAGGGAAGATCATCGCTTCAAGTGTACATTCGTGCTTAGGATCACAAAGAGTGTGACCAGTTTGAACGTTCTTCATACCAACAACAGCGATGATGTCACCCGCTTGTGCTTCAGTAAGTTCGTTACGCTCGTCAGCTTGCATCTCAACCATACGGCCGATACGCTCTGTTTTACCAGTTGCTGAGTTAAGGATTGTGTCACCTTTCTTCATGCGACCAGCGTAGATACGGATGAACGTAAGTGCACCGAAACGGTCGTCCATGATTTTGAACGCTAACGCTTTAAGTGGCTCATCTGCAGAAACAGTTGCTACTTCACCAGTAGGCTCACCTGTTTCAGGATCAGTTAGAGGTTGTGGGTCAACTTCTGTAGGCGAAGGTAGGTAATCTACAACCGCGTCTAATACTAACTGCATACCTTTGTTTTTGAATGCAGAACCACAGTATGTTGGGAAGAACGCAAGATCACGAGTACCTTTACGGATACAACGCTTGATGTCTTCTAGAGAAGGCTCTTCACCTTCCATGTAAGCCATCATTAGGTCTTCGTCTTGCTCAACAGCAGACTCAACAAGCATCTCATGGTATTCGTCAACTTTGTCTACCATGTCAGCTGGAACGTCTTGTACTTCGTAGTTTTCAGGAAGACCAGTCTCGTCCCAAACGTATGCTTTTTTCTCAAGTACGTCTACAACACCAGTGAATTGGTCTTCGATACCGATTGGTAAAGTCATAACTAGTGGGTTAGCACCTAGTACTTTCTCAACTTGACCTACAACGCGGTAAAAATCAGCACCCATACGGTCTAATTTGTTTACGAAGATTACACGTGCAACTTCTGATTCGTTCGCATAACGCCAGTTAGTTTCTGACTGCGGCTCAACACCACCAGAACCACAGAATACACCGATACCACCGTCTAGTACTTTAAGTGAACGGTATACTTCTACTGTGAAGTCAACGTGTCCCGGAGTATCGATAACGTTTAAGCGGTGGCCTTTCCACTCACAAGTTACAGCTGCTGATTGGATTGTAATACCGCGCTCAGCTTCTTGTTCCATGAAGTCAGTAGTAGACTCACCGTCGTGTACCTCACCAGTCTTATGAATTTTACCCGTAAGCTTAAGGATACGCTCAGTGGTGGTAGTTTTACCCGCGTCAACGTGGGCGAAAATACCAATATTTCTGTACTTCGATAAATCTGCCATTATTTTACTCTTAATAAAGTCGAAAAATTATTCGGCGGGAGTATAGCATTACTTAAAGCGAACATCACCATCGAAGTCGCTTAAAATGCAATCAATTTTATAAAATTTTTCTATGCTCAGGATAAGCGGCACTTTTTAACGTGCCGAACAGTGAGTTTATGCTACTAAAATCGCTAATTTAGCACTGATTTGGCTATTAAATGATGCGATTAGCTACTTGTCATTTTATAACAGCGCTCAGGTCGCCCGATACTTCCATAGCTCTGATCAGCACTGACTTGCTCAGCTTCAAGCAAGTATTCGAGGTAACGACGGGCTGTTGAGCGGCTTACGCCGACTAAATCACCCATTTGCTGAGCAGTAAAAGCCGTGCCAATATTCGCTTTAAAAGCTTTTAAGATCTTTTGTAAAGTAAGCTGATCCACCCCTTTTGGCAACCTGACCGGGGCTTTTAACTGTTCTTGCGATCCAAATAAAGTATCGACCATAGATTGGGTTACTTCATCGGCATCTGACAAACATTGCTGCCTTGCTTCGAATCGCGCCAGCGCTTGATCTAAACGATTTAGCATTAATGGTTTTACTAAGAAGTCACAGGCACCAAGTTGCATGGCTTTTTCAAGTGTTTCTACTTCTTTTGCTGCGGTTAATAGCATTACTTCGCTTTTCATTTCTTCGCGGCGTAATTCATTAAGTAAATCAAGACCATTGCCATCGGGCAAATGAATATCGAGCAAAATTAAATCGGCATTAATCGCCGATAATAGCGCTTTCGCAGTGGCAAGATTGCCTGCAATACCAACAACCTGATATTGCCCCTGACGTAGAGTTTGCCGTGCCCCTTGTTGGCCAGCAACGCCATGAGGAAGTAATAAGTATTGCGCCAATAATTGGGCTACTTCAACTTCGTCTTCAACAATGACAACTGAGTAAGTCATGTTCTTTACCTTTTATTTATAGGCTGATCATTTTTTATTATTTTGGAATGTAGACACTTAAGCGTGCCCCCATCAGATCAGACTCACCTATTTCTAAACTACCACGGCACGAATCTAAGTTGGTTTTAACTAAATAAAGGCCGATACCATGCTCAGCCCCAGACTTTGAACTGTATTGTGGTGTGAATATCACATCCTTGTCATCGCCTAATCCAAAGCCGCTGTCTTCAACATCAAACAATAATGTTTTACTGGTTTCATCAACCGTAACACGAACTTTAGGGGTACGTGTATCGCTAGCTCGAATAGCAGCTTCAATTGCGTTATCAATCAAATTGCCAAGTATCGAGACAACCCGTTCAAGCATATCTTTACGGGTGATCGATCCTAATAAGCTATCTGGATTAAGCTCAAGTATCACGTTTAATTCACGGGCTTTATGGTATTTACCAACCAATAAACCTGCTAGTACCGGATCTTGGATCCTTTCGAGCAAATGATGGATCTGCGCTTGCGAGCCTTTACTTTCTTGACCAATTAACTCAATCGCCTGATCCGTTTGCCCCATCTGAATTAACGCACCAATTAAGTTTAGCTTGTTCGAGTAATCATGCGTTTGCACTCGTAATAACTCAGCAAAGGCTTGCACTTTGGTTAATTGCTGCGATAAATATTCAAGTTCATCCGCAGGGCGCATACTCAACAAAATACCATCAGCCTGACCTTGCACTTGCAATGCATATCGCGACAACACAATGCGTTTATCGGCGGCAAATAATTCAAAACCAACAATCGGACGCTGTTGGTTATGCATTAAAAACTCGCTATGTTCAGGAAGTAAGTCTGCAAGTTTAAGTGGTTGATGAATACAGCTGGTCGGTTTACCAAGGATTTCGCAGGCACGTTGATTTAAGTTACGTACATTACCTTCAGGATCGAGGGCGATAATGCCGCTACGAACAGTATTCAAAATAGCATCTTGCTCAGAGAACAACCGTGCTATTTCGTCAGGCTGTAACCCAAAAATAGCATTACGAACCCGTTGACCAATATACACCGCGGCCAAAATACTTAAACCTACTAACAACAAACCCCAAAGCATAATTTCAGCACTGCGAGCACGAATAAGCGGTTCAATTGATTGCACTAAAAAGCCAACCGATACCAAGCCGATGACTTCGCCTCGCTCTGAGAGCACAGGGACTTTGCCACGAATAGACTCACCCAAACTCCCTTTTGCAATTGACACATACCGCTCACCACGCAGCGCCGCTTTACTATCACCACCCACCATCGGCTTACCTAGCTTGTCGGGATCTGGGTGAACAATGCGGCGGGTATTCTTATCGCCAATCACGATAAAGCTAGCTGCGGTGAGTTCACGAATATGCTCTATTTGCGTATTTAACTCATCAAGCCCTTGCTTGGTTTGCAATGCATTTTGCACGTCATCCCGTGAGGCAATACTGGTTGCGAGCGCAAGCGCTTTATCACCCATGTGGTTATGTAAGCTTTCTGCGGTGATTTGATACACCAATGCGCCAAACAATACAGCCTGTAAAACACATAGACCGGTAACCCAAATAATGAGTCGCGTTTCTAAGCGCTTGGGTTTTTTAACCACATGCTGAAATGGGTTTAGCTTATTGGTGTATCTCATATCAGTGCCTTGTTCTACGCATGTTGCTCTGCTTGCGTAGCTGCTTTTTCTTTACGACGTTGGACAATATAGTCTTTCAGTGGGAACAACAACACTAAGATCGAAATCACAAAAATACTCAGTGTTAATGGACGGTCCCATAAAAAGCTTAGTGAACCATCTGAAATCATCATGGCACGGCGGAAGTTTCGCTCAATCATATCACCGAGGATAAAGCCAAGTAATAAAGGCGCCATCGGGAAAGCTAACAATCGAAGCACCAAGGCCACCAGCGCAAAGCCCACCATCATAAATAAATCAAAGGTGTTAAATGACACTAAATACACACCAATTAAGCTGAAGAATAAAATCATCACTGTCAGCACAGATTTAGGCATTGCCAACACTTTAGCGAAATATGGGATCAACGGCAGATTCAAAATCAGCAGTACAATATTGCCAAAGTACATACTAACAATGACAGCCCAAAACACGCTTGGGTTTTCTTGCATTAACATAGGGCCCGGCTGAATACCGTAGGCAATTAATGCACCTAGCATAATAGCTGTTGTACCAGAGCCTGGAATACCTAAAGTCAGTAATGGTACAAATGAGCCCGTACAGGCAGCATTATTAGCCGACTCAGGTGCCGCCAAACCACGCATTGAGCCCTTACCAAATTTATCTTTCAGCGCCTTTGGAGCAAGATTACGCTCAGTGGCATAGGCCATAAAGCTGGCAATGGTTGCCCCTGCGCCCGGTAAAACACCGACAATAAAACCAAGTAAAGATGAGCGGCCAACCACAGGAGCCATGTCTTTTACTTCTTCTTTGGTTAGCTTTGTTGAACCAATTTTTGGCGTATCAGGATCATCAATTTTTTTATCTGGTTCAGCTTCAGGGCGTGCCACATTAATCAGCGCCTCAGCCAACGCAAACGTTGCCATTGCTACTAATAAAAAACTAATACCATCTAATAAATCAGCTTGGCCAAAAGTAAAGCGCTCGGTACCTGAAGAGGGATCAATACCTACCGTTGCCAGCATCAAACCAAATACCGTCATCATCATAGCTTTTAAAAATTGCCCTTTATTAGAGAACGCGGCAATGGCCGTTAAGCCTAAAAACATCAGTACAACATAATCAGGCGACTGAAAACTTAATGACACTTTCGCTAATAATGGCGCAGCCACCATCAATAAAATGGCGCCAATCGTCCCGCCTATAAAGGATGAATAAGCTGCAATCGCAAGGGCTTTACCAGCCTTACCTTGTTTTGCTAGCGGGTAACCATCAAACGATGATGCTACCGTCCCCGCCACACCCGGCGCATTAATCAAAATTGAAGAAGTAGAGCCACCGAATATAGCCCCGTAGTAAACACCGGCCATTAAAATCATGCCCGAATCAGCACCGATGCTGTAAGTGATCGGGATCATCAACGCAATCGCGGTAATTGGACCAAGACCCGGTAGCATACCTATGAACGTGCCAACAAAGCAGCCTACGATCACATATAACAAGTTGTTCCAGTCGAGTACGGTCGACAAACCTAACATAATTCCATCAAGCATAACTTAACTCCACAGATTGCCAGGGACTAAGTAAATGCCCAGTACTTGTGTCATTAAAAACCAAAAAACCACGGCCACAGGCACAGAAGCAAACAACAACACTGCCTTACGGCGTTCGCCCATAATAAAAAAGCCCGTAATTAAAAAGGCACTGGTGGCAATTAAAAAGCCGAACGGTTCAAGCATGGCGCTATAAGCAACCATTAATACCAACAGTGCAAAGGTACGCAGTAAGTTACCCTTACTGAGTAGCTCTGCTTTTTCTGCAGGCGCTTGCTTTAATAAGTTGGCACCAATCGAAAGTACACACACCACAATACCGAATACCGCATACACTTTTGGTAAAGTTGCTGAAGTAACGCTTTCGTACTCTTCAAATGGCATAAGTGGAATTTGCCAAGCCACAAGGGCATAGAGGGTAAAGAGGACCAAGAATAAACTTGGTCCAATTAGTTCACGGTTTAACATCGTCTAACCTTAGCCTCGGATAAAACCAAGTTCTTTCATTACAACGCGTAATTGCGCTTCTTGCTGCTCAAGCGATTTAATAAACGCTTCTTTTTCTTGAAATAGATTTAGCCAACCATTGCGGGCACGAACCGCTTCCCATTCAGGGGTTTGTTGCAACTTACGTAGCTTTTCTGTGTACTCGGCAAGTTTGTCTGCTGGTAAATCTGGGGTTGCAAAAAAGCCGCGCCAGTTTACGAACTCCATGTCGTAACCTAGCGACTTTAAGGTTGGAATTGCTGGGTAATCTGGCAATTTATCTGCAGAAGTCACCGCTAAAATACGTGCCTGACCACCATTCGCGACTTCGAGTGCTTCACTTAAGCCTGTTGAAAGTAAGTTGACCTCACCCGACAATAAACCAGCTTTCGCTTTACCACCGGCATCGTAAGGAATGTAACGTAATCGACGACCATCAAGACCCGCCGCTTTAACCGCTTGTGCAGCCACTAAGTGATCCATGCTGCCGCGCGCAGAGCCACCTGCTACTTTTACAGAGCCTGGGTCTTTTTTCATTGCATCAATAACGTCTTGCCATGTTTTAAATGGCGAGTCATTACGCACCACAAATGCACCATAATCAGCAATCATGCTTGCAACTGGTGTTAAATCGCGATAGCTGTAAGGAATTTTGCCTGATAATGCGCGCAGTACGATAGGCGTTGAGTTAACCATCAACATGTCGCCTTTTTTAGTGCCCGACTCAATCAAGTAAGCAATTGCACGACCACCGCCGCCGCCCGACATATTCTGAAACGATGCATTATCTTCAATGCCCGCTTTTACCATTGCTTCACCGACACCACGTGCTGTGGTATCCCAACCGCCGCCTGGGCCACCCGGTACCAAAAAGTGTAAGTTTGCTAATGCCAGTGGGCTGGCTACTAATAATGAAGCTGCTAAAACAGATCTTTTTAATGATTTAAACATAGTCATAATGCACGACTCCTAAAATAAGTACTGCATACGAGCACTGATGCCCATACCTGAATCTTCATCACCTACCAGCGTAGAAGCACCGGCACCATCAACATCGCTGTAAATCAGGTTGCCCATAAATTTGATATCGCTGCTTAGGTAATATGATGTGCCTAATGTATAAGTGGTTACGTCGGTACCTTGCTGTTTGCTGCTAGCATTCATTTGTGACACACGGGCAACAAGCTCCCATGCATCTTTAATCCCTTTTGGTTGTACAAATAGCGCTGAACCTGCTTTGTAACGGCGCTGCTCACCGCCTAAGAAGTAACTTGCCGAGACATGAAAGCCATCAAAACGCTCACCATCAAGTTCGTTACTACTATCTACCGTATCAAGGTAACGGCTGGCATATTCAGCCTCTAGAGTGAATGCATTTGCTTGGTAGGCAAATTCAAGACCGCTTTGTGACATGCTATTTAGCGCTGCGGTTTCACCACCGACTGCGTAATCCACTAAGCGAACATTGGTTTCACGCACTTCACCACGGGCAAAACGAGCGCTTAAATCATTGTCGCCCATATCACGATAAGAGTGCCAAGCACCTAAATGAATCACATCACCCGGCGCTGCACTTGACCAGGTTAAGCGACCTGTTACAGCCAATGTCAGTTTGTCATCTTCGTCATGGCCCGATGCACCAAACGCATCGTTTTTGTAAACACCCACGGCGTAACGTAAGCCTGAATCTTTAAAGTATTGATAAGCCGAGATACCCCAACGGAAGAAAGGCGAGAAGGTGTTAGCAAGGGTGCTACGCTCAATAGTATTAATGTGTTTAGAACTGGTTAGCGCATTGAGCGACATGTCTTCACGAATTTTACCGGCTTTTACTTTTAAGCCGTTGTCGAATGCATAACGTACCCGCGCTAACACGATTTCAGCCGTGCCTTCAGAAAATTCGAGTAGTAATTTGTGATCCCAGTTGCCATGTTCACTTTCAACATAAGTACGGATACGACGTGGGAAGAAGTCGCTGCCTCCAGCGCCATCATTGTCGGCATTGTAAGCACCGTCGAAATAGTTGTAATCAAGTTGCACGCGACCACCAAATTCTAGGTTGAAGCCGCTAGATGTTTTTAATGAATCCACTTCTTTTTGAAGTGCATCGAGTTGTTGCTGTAGTTGTTCAGTGTCGCTTTGTGCGAATGCTGATGTACTTGCTAACGCCGCTGCAACGGCTAAAGCGAGCTGTGTGTTACTTGCTTTCATGAATTACTCCACACCAGATTATAATTATTTGTTGTCGTTGATCGGCCTACTGCAAATGGCGATCTGGTTTGGAGCATAGTGTTAACGATAGATTAACGAAATGTTTAGGGGGTAAGTTGCATTGATGGTGATAAATGGCTTTTTGTTCATAAAACTCATGAACAAAAAGCACATTACTGGGGGTTAGTATAAAATCTAGGCAAATTAGCTGCTTAAAAGTCGCAAAACTAGCTAAAAGTCATCTCAGGAACGTCACCAGAGACAATAAGTTTGCCCTGTGTCTTAGCAATAATTTCATCAACCGAGACACCTGGAGCACGCTCTAATAAATGAAATGCACCGTCTTTGATTTCTAAAAGAGCCAAATCGGTGATCACTTTATTGATACAACCAACACCCGTTAACGGCAAACTACATTCGGTCAGCAGTTTTGATTCACCATGCTTGTTGGCATGGGTCATAGTACAAATAATGTTTTTAGCACCGGCTACTAAATCCATCGCACCGCCCATCCCTTTAACCAACTTTTTCGGGATCATCCAACTGGCAATGTTGCCGTTTTGGTCAACTTCAAACGCACCCAGCACGGTTAAATCAACGTGGCCGCCGCGGATCATGGCAAAGCTTTCTGCGGAGCTAAATATAGCCGCCCCCGTTGCAGCGGTGACCGTTTCTTTACCTGCGTTGATCATATCGGCATCAACTTGGTCTGCACTTGGGTATGGCCCCATACCGAGTAAACCATTTTCTGATTGCAGCATCACTTCGATGCCATCAGGGACATAATTAGCGACCAAGGTTGGAATACCTATGCCTAAGTTAACGTAGTAACCATCCTGTAGTTCCATCGCCACGCGTTTAGCGATTTGTTCTCGTGATAATGCCATCAGCGTGCTCCTTATTGATTCTCTTGCTTAGTGGTAACTTTCTCGATGCGTTTTTCAAATTCACCTTTAATCACTCGGTCAATATAGATACCCGGCGTGTGAATTTGGCTTGGCTCTAGCTCCCCTGGCTCAACAATTTCTTCAACTTCAAGAACCGTAATTTTGCCTGCGGTTGCTGCCATCGGATTAAAGTTCATCGCCGTATGACGATAAATACAGTTACCGTAGCGATCTGCTTTCCACGCTTTAACTATCGCAAAGTCGCCAGTAATGCTTGGCTCTAATAAATAATCGCGACCATTAATATTGCGGGTTTCTTTACCGTCAGCCACCGGTGTACCGACACCCGTTGCGGTATAAAATGCAGGAATACCCGCACCACCAGCACGCATTTTTTCAGCTAAAGTGCCTTGCGGTGTGAGCTCAACTTCAAGTTCACCATTTAATAGTTGCTGCTCAAATAGCGCGTTTTCACCGACGTAAGAGGCAACCATCTTACTGATTTGCTTGTCTTCAAGTAGCACTCCTAAACCAAAACCATCAACGCCACAATTATTCGATACCACAGTTAAACCACGGGTGCCTTGACGTTTAATTTGCGCAATTAGTCCTTCAGGAATACCGCATAAACCAAAACCACCGGCTATCACTGTCATGCCATCTTCAAGGCCAGCCATTGCTTCGCTATAACTTGTAACTACTTTATCAAAACCTGCCATTGGCTCCTCCTACTGTGCAGTCCAACCGCCATCAATGGCGATTGCTTGGGCGGTAATATTGCGTGCTGCATCGGCCATTAAAAAGCTAACGGTATGCAGGATCTCATCTAAGCCGATAAATGCTTTTTTCGGCATCGGTGCTAACATAATTGTGTCGATCACTTGTTGCTCTGAAATGCCATGCTCTTTGGCTTGCGAGGCAATTTGTTGCTCCACAAGCGGTGTTTTTACATAGGCTGGGCACACAGTATTAATCGTGATGTTGGCATCACCCGTTTCGAGTGCCATGGTTTTAGCAAAGCCGATTAAGCCATGTTTTGCAGCGATATAAGCAGACTTATATTTAGACGCCACCATCGCATGAATTGAGCCAATATTAATGATGCGACCAAAATCTTGCTCACGCATGCGAGGGAGTACTGCCTTGGTCATCATCGCTGGGCCAACGAGCATAACTTGCTGTAAGAACTGCCACTTATCAGCCGGAAAATCTTCAAGCTTTGCCACGTGCTGAATACCCGCATTATTAATAAGTACATCAATTGGCTGATTAAGCTCAGTGAAAAACTGCTCTATTGCATCACAGTCTGCCACATTAAGTGCATACCCTTCGGCGCTACCACCTTGCTCAACAATGCCTGCTGCCGCTTGTTGTGCTGCTTGCTGATTTAAATCAGTCACAATAATAGTGTGACCTTGCATCGCCAGTTGCTGGGCAACATATAGACCAATACCACTGGCTGCACCGGTAATTAAAACTGTTTTGCTCATCGGGCTACTCCTCTAAAAACTCACTGATAAGCTGCGCTTTAGGGGCGATTGAGAAAATGCCATCAAGGTGTCCCCAACTCCCTTCAATTTCTGAAATCTCAACGTCTTTACCTGCCGCTTTCATGGTGTCAAACACAGTACGCATGTTTTCAGGGCGAAGAAGTAAGTCGTTCGTTGCGGGTAGTAATAATGTTTTGGCAGAGACATTTTTAAGCGCCGTTGTTAAATCACTTTGCATGCCAGCGGTAAATAGTTGTGATGCCCGGACCAAATAAAGTACATGGTTGGCATCTTGCGTTTTCGCTCGTGCCATTGCGCGCTGAGCGAGTACTTGGTTTAACTTAGGCAAGGTACGAATATCTTTTAATGCGCCTTCATCTAGTACATTAAAGTCAGGGAAGCTCGCGTTATAAATAATTGGATGCATCGCATCTTGCGTAATATTAAGCATGGTTGCTGCTAAGCCATCTAGCGGGCGCTCTTTGCCGTAGTAATTACCTTGCTGCCAATTTTTATCCAAACGAATTGGTAACGCCCATTTTTCAAGGGCCGCGACTGTCCATGCATCCATAGTTGCAGCGCCAATCACATGAATTAAACGCTCTACTTTATCTGGATAACGTGTTGCCCACTCAAGTGCTTGAAACGATCCCATTGATGCGCCCATCACAGCATGTAATTTAGTGATACCTAGGCTGTCGAGTAAGCGCTTTTGCACATTCACAAAGTCAGTAATCGTAACCACAGGAAAATCTAAACCATAAGGTTTGCCTGTTTTTGGATTAGTTGACGCAGGGCCTGTCGTAATTACATTTTCATCATGCCAGTTGGCATTCACTAAAGTATCTGAACTAATCACATAATATTTATTGGTATCGATAGCTTTACCTGGGCCGATAATCGCATCCCAATAACCCGGTAGGGCATCATCCGCTTTATATTTACCTGCGGCATGAGAAGTACCAGAGAAGTAATGGGTAATTAAAATCACGTTATCTTTATTGGCGTTTAGTTTTCCGTAACTTTCCCAGCCAATGTCCACTTGCTCTAAAGTCACACCAGACACAGTGGTAAAATCTTTTGTCGTAAAATGCTGTTTTTCCACCAGCATGGTGTCGGCTTTGTTGGCAGCGCCAAACGCAGTGCTACTAAATACAACCAGCCATAGCAAAATTATTAATTTGGTTTTCATTGCTGTTCCTTAAAAGATAATAAAGAGTCCAAGTGCCAAGGCGACACCGATAAGCGGAATAACCGCAGTGAGCGCTGCCATTGACCAATACGCTCGTTGATGCGTTTCTTTACAGATAGCGCGTATTGTAGTGACCACATAACCATTATGCGGCAAGGTATCGAGGGCTCCAGAACTAATTGCCACTACACGATGCAGTTGTTCAGGGTTGACACCCATGTCTAAATAACCTGGTGCGACAAGGGGTAATGCAATAGCTTGCCCGCCAGAAGCAGAACCAGTTAAACCAGCAATCACACTGACCGCAACAGCAGCACCAACCAACTCATTCCCCGGCATATGGGTCATCACATCGACAGCGGCGGTAAATGCTGGTGATACTTTCGCCACAGCGCCAAAGCCAACCACAGCAGCGGTATTACCGATTGCCACTAAAGCGCCAGTTGTACCAACATTAATGGCGTTACCCATATCGTGAAAATGTTTGAAGTTAATAATCACAATACTCAGTACACCACCAAGTAAGGCAACAATAAGCGCTGTTTGCTGTAGTACATCATGTAGCGTAAATGATAAAAGTAGCACCACGATTAGCGGGATCACACCCGTAATTGGATGCGGACGACGACGCTCAATAATGACAGGGTCATCATCACGCGCTTCAAAGGTCTCGCCGTTAGCAACGGCCTTTTTGATCATCTTGTTTAACCAAAAGTAACCTGCTGTCGCCATGAATATAGCCACCACTAAGCTCACTTCCCAAGCCGCATAGGGTGACGTACCAAGGTGTTTAACCGGGATCCAGTTTTGAATTTCTGGCGAGCCTGCCGAAGTCATGGTAAAGGTCACCGAACCAAATGCCAGCGTTGCTGGAATAAAGCGGCGCGGTAAGTTTGCATCTTTAAACAGACTTAATGCCATTGGATAGACAGAAAACGCAACAATAAAGACGCTCACGCCACCGTAGGTTAAAACTGCACAGGCAATCACAACCGCAAGAACGGCGTGCTTCATACCTAGTTTACCCACAATGTAGCTCGCAACACTGTCTGCAGCACCGGTGTCTTCCATGAACTTACCGAATAAAGAACCCAGTAAGAACATAAAGAACCATGCGCTTAAGAAGCCTGCAAAGCCATCCATATAGGCGTTAATAAAGTTTGTATCTGCCGATACAGGGAAAATGGCCATGCCACTACTAAGTGCAACTAACAGTGCACAGATTGGCGCAGCGATAAATAAATTTACCCCACGCAGCGTTAAAATGATCAGCAGTATTAAACCGCCTAACAGTCCTATCATGCTCAGCATAGACATTCCTATAATTATTGTTATTACACAGATGAGGTGACATCGGAATAATGCTTTCAGTCTTACCCTAAGCGTTAAAAAAATACATAACACTAAGGTACTATCTGCTTTAAAAATAGCTTAATTGCTTGATAAATAAAGGGCTGTGGCGGGTATAGCACTATGGTACTAATTCAATTTTTGCAACTATCTTCTACATTAACTGACAGGTGACACGGGCAAATCTTATTAAGTCTTCGGCAACATCAATGTGAGTGGCCATAAGACTAATGACAACAATAACAAGGAATACAACATGATAAAGCTTAACCCAAAAGTCGCGCCACTTACTCTGGCTGTATCACTTGCTTTGGCAGGTGTCAGTGCTCAAGCGGCAGAACAAGCCGAACCTGCAGCAAAAAAAGGTGAACTTGAACGTATTCAGGTAACAGCACGTAAAACTGTTGAAAACCTGCAAGAAGTTCCTGTTGCTGTAACCTCAGTGGGTGCTGAAGAACTGGCAGAAAATGGCATCGTCGTTATGACCGAAGTTCAACAGTTCTCGCCAAATACCACCCTGCAAGCAAGCCGTGGCACTAACTCTACAATTACCGCGTTTATTCGTGGTGTAGGTCAGCAAGATCCTCTTTGGGGGTATGAGCCAGGTGTAGGTATTTATATTGATGATGTTTATCTTGCTCGCCCTCAAGGTGCCGTGCTTGACCTTCTTGATGTGCAACAAATCGAAGTATTACGTGGTCCACAAGGGACGCTTTACGGTAAAAATACCATCGGTGGTGCCATTAAATACGTCACCAAAGAAATGAGCGGTGATGCTACCTTAAATATTCAAGGCACTGTAGGTAGCTATAACCAGAAAGATTTAAAAATCACTGGCCAATTACCGATTGTTGACGAAAAACTTTACGTTGGCTTTGGTTTTGCGACGCTTAACCGTGATGGCTTTGGCGAGTTTTTAACATCGGCTCTTGATAACCAAGACCGCGAAAACTACAACAAAGACGTAACAGCAGCACGCGTTACACTCGAATACACTCCGACTGACGACTTATTCTTCCGTTTCGCGTGGGATAAAACAGAAGACAAATCAAACGCAAAAGGTGGTTACCGTTTACTACCAAGTATTCTTACTGATGCGCCAGTTCCAGACAGCGTGTATGACTCTTACACCAGCTTACCAACATGGAATAAAGTTGAACTAGAAGGCTATAGCCTAACTGCTCGTTGGGATATGACTGACAGCACTAGCATTAAATATATTGGTTCAAGCCGTGAGAGCTACTCACCGACTAATATCGACTTTGATAACACGTCAATTCAAATTTTCGATGTACCTGCTATTTACGATGATGAACAAACCACTCATGAGTTACAGCTAAATCATCAAGGCGATAACTACAAATTGGTTTCGGGCCTTTACTACTATGATGGTGAATCTTGCGGTCAATTTGAGGCTATTTTAGGTATCTTAGGTCAAAGCTTAGGTGCCCCGGGTCTGACTCGTGAAGTAAGCGGCTGTAGTAACTCAAACAGTAAAGCAGCGTATATCCAAAGCTCAATTGATTTAACCGATAAATGGTCAATGACACTCGGCGCGCGTTACACCAAAGACAAAAAAGAAGCACAGGTTAACAATGGCCTAATCTTTGACATTGTTTATCCAGAATCAGGTTGGGTACCAGGTTACACTCGCCCAGAAGGCCAACTGGTTCCAACAGTACTCGATGATGAAGAAGAATGGTCACGCTTCACACCACGTGCAGGTGTTGAATACCAGTACAATCGTGACATCATGTTCTTTGCTAGTTACGCGCAAGGCTTTAAGTCAGGTACTTTCAACCCACGTGCAACCACTGCAGAGCCAGCAGCAAAACCAGAAATCGTTGATTCATTCGAAATCGGTATGAAGAGCGAGTGGAACAACAACTTACGTGCAAACGTCACTTTATTCACCCTTGACCATAAAGACCGTCAATACATTTCGGTATTACCGGGCGATAGCGCAGCAGATCTAAACCAACGTTTAGGTAACATTGGTGAGTCAACATCAGATGGTATTGAGCTTGAGCTTAACTATGTTGCAACAGAATCACTCAGCTTTGATGCATCAGTAGGTTACATCGATAGTAACTTCGATAACGTAATTGATTACGACCCAGAAACCGGTGAAGCATTCGATAAATCAGACCGCTTTACGGTATCAAACACACCTGATTTAACCTTTAACCTGGGTGCAACGTACCGTATGTACACAGAAATGGGTGACTTTGTTGTCAATGGTAACTACTACCACAGAGGCGACTACGCGCTATTCGAAGAAGATAGCCTATTAACGCAAGATGCTTACGGTATCTTTAATATGGGTATCACTTGGTACAGCACAGATGGTCACTGGACTGCAGGTCTTTACGGTAAAAACTTAACGGATGAAGAGTACATGATTGGTGGTTACCAATTCGTGGCACCTGATCCAACAGACCCAACAGATATCAGCAAATACACCCCAGGTTTAGGTGGTGATAATACCCTGATTGGTTACTACGGCGACCCTCGCACTGTAGCCTTCACTGTTGGTTACCGTTTCTAAAATAGAATCTAAATCCTTGTGTGAGAAAGGTTTGTCTGAAACTTCCCCTCAGGCAAACCTTGTTTCAAAGCGCAAAATCACTTATAACATAACGCATTGGAGAATCGAGGGAATGTCTTTAGCTGTGAACACCATAATCGCCGATGATCACCCGTTATTTAGAAGTGCGCTGCGTCAAGCTGCCGCGACATCAGTGCCAGAAGAACATATTAAAGAAACCAGTGACATTGATGGTTTGTTTGCACTGTTAAGCGCTCACCCTGAGATTGAACTAATATTTTTAGACCTTACGATCCCAGGTGCAAATGGCCTACAAGCCCTTTCGCAACTGCGTAACCATTACCCTGATATCTTAGTGATTATGGTCTCTGCCAATGAGACACCCGCCATAATCAAACAAGCGATGAGCCTTGGCGCTGCAGGCTATATTCCAAAGTCATCTTCTTTAGATGTCATCAGTGAAGCAATTAGCCATGTACTCAACGGCGACACTTGGTTACCACCTGAAGTAGATTTAACCGATGTGGTGATCAACGACGAACAAAGCGAATTTGCTCGTAACCTCGAAAAACTAACCCCACAGCAATACCGCGTACTAGCGATGATTGCCGACGGTTTATTGAATAAACAAATCGCCTTTGAAATGTCGATTCAAGAAACCACAATCAAACAACATGTGTCAGCGATTTTACGCAAACTCAATGTTTATAACCGCACCCAAGCAGGCATTTTGTTTAATCAGCTTTCGCAAGTTGGCAAAATCGAAGAAAGCTAATTTAAGCATTCACTCCCAGTTTTAAAACTCGCTTTCCCAGTAGTGGGAAAAGCTCACGTTCCAAAAAACAAAAAGTCATTATTTTTCAATACCTTAGTTTTTGGCGCAAAATTCGCCTTAGCTATTCCATGATTATTTAAATTTATCAGTATCATGGATTTAGACAGCACACTAAAACGCAAACCTCAGCAATCAAAAGCTAAAAAATGGCTTATGGCTGCAGCCATTGGCGTGTCGGCTCTTGGCGCTTTAATGGTGTATCAATGGGCGACACCCACTGTAGTTGCTGCAAGCCAACTGCAAATAGCAACCGTAGAACAAGCCGATTTTGTGGTAAAAATACGTGGCTTTGGTCGTTTAAAGCCAAAGTATCAACGTTATTTAACCAATACCGATACTGCAATGGTCGAAGCTATCCATGTTTACCCCGGCACTATCGTTAAAAAAGACACTGTGATTTTAAGCCTCGTCAACCCACAGCAAGCGCAGCGTTTATCGGTCGCTCGGTTAGAACTTGCTCGCCAAAAAGCCAGTGTTAATGAGCAAAGAATTAACCAACAAAGTGAGCTACTTGAGCGCCAAGCAAATCTCGCCATATTAAAAAGTGAGCTGCAAAGTGCAGAGCTTAGAGTCGATGCTGAAAGCAAACTGATCGAGCAAGGGATTGTTTCAAGCCTCGATTACAAACGAAGTATGCTAAACGTTGCACAGCTTACAGAGCGCGTAAGTATCGAGCAGCAACGCCTTGCACAGCTTAAAGAAATGCACTTACAACGTAGTAAAATACAGCAAGAACTATTAAGCCAATTTGAGCTTAATTATCAAGTTGAGCAACACGCTTTTGATCAGCTGCAAATAACGGCAGGTATCGATGGCATGCTGCAAGAGTTGAATGTTGAACTTGGCCAAAATCTCGTGCCCGGTACCCGCCTTGCGGTGGTTGGATCAAACAAAGCACTCAAAGCAGAGCTAAGCGTTAAGCAAGCAGATGCCGAAAAAGTGGCACTCAATATGGCAGCGAAAGTAAACACCTTTAGCCAAGCAGACCACAGTGAAGTTGATGCCAAAGTCACCCGAATTGACCCTATCGTTACCGATGGTCGAGTTATTATCGAACTTGATTTACAAGGCACACTGCCTGCTAATGCTCGACCCGATTTAAGCATTGAAGGCTATGTGGTTAGCAACATTATTCCCGATGCGTTAACCATTAACGTGCCGCAAAAAGCACAAGCAAATAGCGAAGCCACGCTGTTTAAACTTAATCCAAACACCCAGTTAGCAACGCCAACCAATATCGAATTTGGTACACTCAGTGACAATCAAATTCAACTTTTGAGCGGTGCCACCGTGGGCGAACAGCTGATCATTTCAGACCTTTCTAAATGGCAGCATTTGGCAACAATAAAAATCGAACAGGACAGTTTATGAAAACCAATACGCTTATCTCATTAAACAAAATCGCCAAAGTTTATCGCGGCCAAAATGTTGAAACCTATGCATTAAAAGACATCAGCCTGAATATTAACCAAGGTGACTATATCTGCATTAGCGGCCCATCTGGCTGTGGTAAATCGACGCTGCTGTCATTATTAGGCTTACTCGATAGCCCAACTGCTGGCGACTATTTCATTAAAGAAGTCGACACAAAAACCCTTGATATGGATCAGCAAGCTGAACTTAGAAACCTTCACATTGGTTTTATATTTCAGTCGTTTAACCTAATTGATGAATTATCGGTGTTTGACAACGTAGCACTGCCGCTCACATATCGAGAGCCAGCCATGAGCCCGAGCGAAATTGAGCTTGCGGTAAAACAGGCCCTTGATGAAGTTGAGATGGCCCACCGCTCTCAGCACAAACCAAATCAATTATCTGGTGGTCAGCAACAGCGTATTGCTATTGCCCGCGCACTGGCTGGCAAGCCAAGCATTTTATTGGTGGATGAGCCAACTGGTAACTTAGATTCAAAAAATGGTGATGCCGTCATGGACTTGCTTGATGAGCTGAATAAAAAAGGCACCACGATTTGCATGGTAACCCATGATTTACGTTATGCCGGACGTGCTAAAACGCAACTTAAATTGCTAGATGGTGAAATTGTTTCCTACTCTGAAGCACGCCAAGCACCTAGCAGCGACACTGCTGAGCAAGTACTCGAAAGCGCCGAGGTGATGTAATGAAATTAACCAAAACACGCGCCCAACTAAGCTTAGCGTGGGCATCATTAATGAATGCACCGGGCTTTGTGACAGCGGTTATCGCAACGCTTGCTTTAACTCTTGCCACCTTATTTGTGGTGCTTAGCCTTGTTAACAGCTACTTTTTAAAGCCCCTTGATGTATACGATGAAAGCCGCATGGTAGTGGTTGAGCAATCACTTACTTATGATGACTACGATGCCACCGGCTTTCAAAGCTATCAATCGATGGTGCATTGGCTTAAGCATAATCAAAGCTTTGAACAAAGTATGATGATCAATGCGGGTGAGCAAATCTTTGCAAACCTAGATGGCGAACCGAAAGAGCCTGTGCTGTATGTTGGCGGCAACTATTTTGACTTATTAAACACACCATTTTTAATGGGACAAGGTTTTGACCTTGGAGAAACGCTAGAAACACCTGATGACCGCGTTGTTATATCTGCCAATTTTTGGCGCAAGCATTACAACAGCGACCCGAACATTATTGGTAAAACACTCTCAGTCATGGCGGGTGAAACCGATTATGTTCACCGTATTGTCGGCGTTGTTGATGATTCATTCAGCCCACCTTATATGTTTAAAGCAAGTGATGTTGAAGTATGGTTTCCATCAAGTGCGGACCGTCGCTTCTTTCACAATGACGATTGGCAAAGCCCATGGACAAACACTTTTAAAAACCTAAAACTGATTGCAGTTTTAAAGCCAGGGGTCACCATAGACCAAGTTAAAGTCGATTTAAAACAACAAATTGATACGGTTAAATCAGAGTGGCTAAACAATGGTGGTATCACCGATGTAAAACCTGAAGTAACCTCGTATCGTGATGTTGAGCTGGGTAATAATGATGACTTAAGCTTAATGATGTTAGCTGGTGCAGTAGGGCTACTGATTATTGCAGTACTTAATGTAAGCACTTTGTTTTTCTCACGCGCTCTTGCTCAACATAAAACCCTCGCCTTGCAGGCGGTTTTAGGCGCTAAGCGCAGCACGTTATTTAAAAGTATCTTTTTACAGTCACTGATTTTAATGACCTTATCGGTAAGCATTGCGCTGTTTTTATCGGTATGGGGCATACGTTTATTTAAAGTATTGGCAGAAGGACGATTACCACTGGTTAACAGCTTGGCGGTTGATAGCACGTTGGTCATTGTTGCCATCATACTGTGTATTGCTCTTGCTTATATTTTCTCTGTAATTACAGCGCGTTTGGTAAATTACAAAACCCTAAATACGCAAATGCAGAACAGTGGTAAAGGCGGAGTTTCGCAGGTATCTGGCCGTACAGTGCGTATTTTAATTGGCTCACAAATGTTTGTTGCCGCGCTGCTTGTGAGTTTTTCGGTGATGGTAGTGAGTAAAGCCATGGGCACGATTAACCGCCCACTCGGCAGTGATACCGAAAACCTGTATTTTGCCAACCTGTTCCAGCCAAATAATCAGATGTCATTGGCTGAGCGCTACGAACATATGCTGCAATACAAGCAGGTTTTGCTTGATAGCCAAGGCATTGATGATGTTGCCCTGGGTCACAGCCCTGTTTCGCAAAGACAAAATGCCAACACCCTGACAGATGTAAACGGTAAAAGCTCAATTTTCTTCCCTAGTCAGTGGGTAGGGCCTGATTACTTTGCGTTAGTTAACACCAAAATTCTCGCTGGCCGCACCTTTAGCGAACAAGCTATACGTGGTGAAACCAACGAGATACTGGTATCAGTTAGCGTTGCAGAGAACTTATTACCAAGCCAAGACTATCGAAATATCATCGGCAAGAGCTACCAAGGTTTAGAAGAAAAGATGTATGAAGTGGTGGGTGTAACCGAAGACTTTAATCACCCTAAATACTACGATGAGTCGTTTGGTCGTCACATTTGGTGGCCAGCAACACCGTATAGCTACATGTTTACTATCAAAGCTTCTGAAGGCGTTAAGCTGACTAATAAACAAATACTTAATACGCTAAAAGAAAAGAACAGCGACTTAACCATGTGGCAATTTAATGACCTGCAACAAGAGTACGACAATTTACTGTATATGAGCCGACTGACCGTGGTTCTGTGTAGTACCTTAGCGCTATTTACTCTATTATTAGCAGCAATCGGTATTTTTGGGGTACTGAGCTACAACCTGGGTCTGCGCCGCTATGAGTTTGGTATTCGTATGGCATTAGGTGCGAAAAAAGCACGCTTATTCAAGCTGATGAGTGTTGAAGCTATTATCCCTGTGCTCATTGGTTTTGCGGTTGCTCTCGCCGCGGTAATAGTGGGTTTTTACATGTTACAAGGACAGCTAATGTCTTGGCTGATACTTGATGTAAGACTGCAATTACTCGCTTGGAGTATTACCTTATGTATTGCGCTATTCGCTTGCTTTAGACCTTTGGTTTTACTGCTTAAAGCAAAACCTATGGCCGCACTACGTAACGATTAACAGCACAAAATGGTGGCTTAAATTTAAGCCACCTCAACAGGATAATAAGAAAACATCATGGACAAAATCTTAGTCATAGACGATCAAGCTGATGTACGTCTGGCTGCTACTGTTGCATTACAACAATTAGGCTTACACTGCCTTGAGGCCGAAGGCCCTGAACATGCTTTTGAGTTATTAAAATCAGAGCACATTAGCCTGATTTTGCTTGATATGAACTACAAGCTCGACACGACCTCAGGTGAAGAAGGGTTACGCTTTTTAAAGCAACTAAATCAATTAGGTTCGACCATACCTGTCATTGTCATGACCGCATGGGCCAGCATTGATGTTGCCGTTAAAGCCATGCAATTAGGGGCTGTCGACTTTGTTGAAAAGCCATGGAATAACTTACGCTTAACCGCCGTTGTGCGACAACAACTCAAGCTCAAGCAAAGTAATCACGACAATGCTTGCTTAAAGGCGCTTACCAGTGACACACAAGCACATTACATAGCTCAATCAGAAGTCATGCAGCTGTTGCTTGCCAAAGCTGAGCGCGCAGCTAAAACCGATGCCAGCATTTTAATTACCGGCGAAAATGGCACTGGAAAAAGCTTATTGGCACATTATATCCACCAGCACTCGCTCAGAGCTGATAAACGCTGTGTAAGCGTGAATGTTGGCGCCATTGCCCCGACGCTATTCGAAAGCGAATTATTTGGCCATAAGAAAGGCTCTTTTACTGATGCCAAAGAAGACCGCCTAGGGCGTTTTGAAATTGCCGAAGGCGGCACCTTATTTTTAGATGAAATTGCGACTTTAAGCCTTGAGCTACAAAGTAAAATGCTCCGTGTGCTAGAAAGCAAAGAATTTGAAGTGCTAGGCTCAAGCCAAACCAAAACCGCCGATGTTCGCATTATTTCTGCTACCAATAGTGAATTAGCTACGGCCATTGAGCAGGGTGAATTCCGCCGTGACTTATTATTTAGACTCAATACCATTGAACTGCACATTCCACCGCTTCGCGACAGAAAAGACGACATAGCTCCCTTAGCTGAACACTTGTTGTTAGTGCATGGTAAAAAATATCAACGAGCGAATATGGCGCTCAGTGATGATGCCCTAAAGGCGCTAAAAAATTACAGTTGGCCTGGTAATATTCGTGAGCTAAGCCATTGTATTGAACGCGCGGTGATCATGAGCGATAACAACAATATTCAAGCCAATGACCTCATTTTAGATCAACCAAGTTGCGAGCAAACAAATAGCAATGCCGAACAGGCTTTGCCACTATTGCCCCTTGAAGAGCTTGAAAAACAGATGATTCAAAAAGCACTGCTGCAATTTAATGGCAATGTTATCGCCGCAGGAGAATTTTTAGGGTTAAGCAAATCGGCGATTTATCGTCGCATTGATAAACATCAGCTCGATTTAAAAGAAGTAGAACGCTAAATGAGTAACAAGCTGTCGTTAGAGCAGCGTATTCGACGCTATTTTTATATGCTTGTAGCGGTGCTATTAACGCTTGGTATTGCCCTTTCGCTCAGCTTAAAACTAGATTGGTTTGCCAGTATCAGCCTATTATTGCCGTTTATCGGGATAAGCGCTTTTGCTTTAATTAAAAGCTACCGTACGATCACCGATGTGGTTGAACGCTTTGGTCTGCAACTAGATGCACTGGCAAATGACGAAAGTAATAGTTGGCATTTAGCGTCTTATCAAAGTGGACGAGTCGCAGCGCTTAAGCAAGATTTTGCCAAGCTCAGCAATAAAATAGCCAAGAACAAACGCCATTATATGCAAACAGAAGAGTTTGTTTTTGAGTTTGCCAGCATGCTGGACTTACCCATCGTTATACTAGACCCCCATGGCTTAATTTACTTTAGTAATAAGGCGTTTATAAACAGTATTAGTCATCGCCGAATTGAAGGTAAGTCGGCCAGCGACTTAGGCATTGCTCTGCATGATGGCGAATGGCAACAAAACAGTGACTCACTGTTTAAACAACGCTTTAAAATCTCATCGCAGACTTTTTGGCGGACCGGCAGAAACTTTGAATTACTCACCTTCTTTTCAATTGAGCAACAGCTTCGCGATAATGAACAACTTGTTTGGCAACGGTTAATTCGCGTGTTAAATCATGAAGTACGTAACTCACTCACGCCGATTTATTCAATGAGTCAATCATTGCAAACCCTTAAGCGCCAAGGGCAAATTAGCAGTCACGATGATCTCGCCCAAGATATGCTGCAAGTTATAGAAAAGCGCGCTCAACACTTGCTTGATTTTGTAGCCAGTTACAGTGCGTTTGCAAAGCTACCACCCGCACAAAAGCAGGCAATCAGTAGCGAGCAATTAAACACACGTTTAAGTGCTATTTTTCCTGAACTAGTAATAAATAGCAGCGAAGAATTACATGTTAATGCCGACTTAGGCCAGCTAGAACAAGCGTTGATCAACCTGATAAAAAATGCCTTTGAAGCAGGCAGCAATTCTGCCCCTAGCCTCACTTGGTCAAGGCAAGGTGATAGCTTAAATATTGCAATTAGCGACCAAGGTTGTGGCATTCAAAACCCCGATAACTTGTTCGTGCCATTTTACTCAACCAAGGCAAATGGCACAGGTATAGGGCTTGTGATCACCCGAGAACTTGTGCGCAACCAAGGCTTTGAATTATCAATAAACTCAAAACCCCAGCAAGGCACAGAAGCTACAATTACGGTGCCCAGATAGCTTATTTTACAAATGTGGCTTTCACACGCTTAGATAAAAGCATATAAGGTCCCCAGATCACAGCTTGAATAAGCCCTCTGATAATCATAGTTCTAACTTCATCGTCGAACACATCGACATCGGGCACAATTAAACTAACCGCATAGGCATCTAGAGCAATAAACGCTAATCCACCAAATAATATCGCTAAGTACCAACTTACAAATGCTTTCTTATGCTTAAAAAACAACACAATTAAATAAAGCGAAGCTAAAAATAGTGCTGCATTAAACACCATTTCAATGATCAGTAAAGGCTCCCAAAGTGGATGATACATATCACCAAATTGCGATGTTAAGCGTTGCCACATCTCGGTCGTGAAAATGGGTTTAAAGGTATTAATTGATTCGATAAATACTCTAAAAGGGCTGAGTACCACACCTATCGCCACTAGAATAAGCCAACCTTTTATGCCAACTAAGTCATCATTTTCGGGGCTTTTAGCTTCTGGTGTTTCGATTTGATTTTGTTGTTTTGCTTCTTCCATGAGTTGTCCTTATTATTTTTATTTCTTCTACTATACGCTTATTTTTTAATAAAATTTACAAAAACAACAGATTGTTGCGCTTTCAGAAAAACCACGCTATGTTTATTTTTTAAACTACGGAAGGTAATAAAAATGAAAAACGCTATAAAACCCATCGTATTAGCAACATCACTTATTCTAGTTACAGCCTGTAATTCAACGACTCCTATTAATAAAACAGCAACGACAGCCATAAACCAAGAAAAATTTAGCCAATTTCATCAGTACGATGAAAAATCAAATATCACCCTTGAGTACACTGACTACGGGCAAATATTAAATGCCTCGGTGATTGATTTAGGTATGTCAGACCGCTATCGCATTTCACAAAACACAACCAAAATTGGCACCCGGTTGTCGTCGAACCCAAAACCGTCGACTGCAACAGAAGCAAACCGCTTTTATTATGATTCGTACAAAAAGAATCCTCAGATGAAGCAAGACTTGCAAATAGTGCAAGAAAATATGGCCGACCTGCCAAACAAAATTAATTTAAGTAACTTACCAAAATCAGAGTTACTCGCTTACTGGCTCAATCTTTATAACGTGACGGTACTCAATGAGTTAGTGCAGCAGTACCCTGTTAAGAACCTGACCAAGTTATTAAATGAAGAGCCAAGTTTTTTTGATAAGCCACGCTTTAACTTTAACGGTAACCAGTATTCATTAAACGACATTGAGTACAACATTGTTGCACCGCTATTTAACAATGACCCGCTATTAATATATGGCTACTACCGTGGCTACATTGGCAGCCCAAATTTGCTTGACCACCCATATACAGCAAAAAATGTGTTTACCGCCCTGACCACCAACGCAGTGCAATTTGTAAATTCAAACCGCGGTAGTGTGATAGGTAACCATAGCACTCGTGTTTCTTCGTTATACCTTGAAAAGAAAAACTATTTTCCTAACTTTGAAGAAGACTTAGCTGACCACCTTCAATCGTTAGTAATTCAAGAGCCAGATAAAGAGCAAGTTGTACAAAACCTCTCTTTTAGTATCGATAACTACGACATTACCGATATTTTAGGCAGTGATGTGGAATATGGTGGAGGTAATGCGACAGTCGCCGATCCGAGTATAGTCGCAGAGGGCTTTGATACTAGATTTGTTACTTATGGTGCAAACTTAACTAAAGAAGTCGGCCATGTAAGCCCGTTACGCCGCGAGATTTTGCAAAAAATCACGCAAAAATACTATGAAGCAAATACTCGCGTTGAAATAAAAGACTTACCAGCTAAAGAGTCTGAAGATAAATAACATAAACCTAAAGCGGCTCGCTATGAGCCGCTTTAATACCCCCCTTAAATACCCAACTAAAACACTTAGCAAAACCGCAATAGCCAACTTTAAGTCTTATTATTTCTGTGTTAATTACCTGGATATTGCCAATTTAAAGCAAAAGTAATATGTTTATTTTTTGTACTAAGGAAGGTGGTAAAAATGAAAAGCGCTATAAAGGCCATCGCATTAACAACATCACTTATTCTGGTAACAGCCTGTAATTCAACGGCTCCTATTAATAAAACAGCCATCACAGCAATTAACCAAGAAAAATTTAGCCAATTTCATCAGTATGATGAAAACTCAAACATTACTCTTGATTACGCTGGCTATGGGCAAATATTAAGTGCTTCGGTCATTGATTTAGGCATGTCTGACCGCTACCGCATCACCTCACACACCACGACGATTGGTACACATTTATCATCCAACCCTAAACCTTCAACAGCAACAGAAGCAAACCGCTTTTATTATGATTCATATAAAGACAATCCTAAAATGAGGCAAGCCTTGCAGGTCATACAAAAAAATACGGCCGACCTGCCAAATAAGATTAACTTGAGTAACTTGCCAAAGTCTGAACTGCTCGCTTACTGGTTCAATCTTTATAACGTGACGGTACTCAATGAGTTAGTCCAGCAGTACCCAGTAAAAAACTTATCTAAGCTAATAAACGAAGAGCCAAGTTTTTTTGATAAGCCACGCTTTAACTTTAACGGTAATCAATATTCATTGAACGATATAGAGTACAACATTGTTGCACCGCTATTTAACAATGACCCGCTATTAATATATGGCTATTACCGTGGTTATATTGGTAGCCCAAATTTACTTAACTACCCATATACAGCGAAAAATGTATTTACCGCCCTGACTAACAATGCAGTGCAATTTGTAAATTCAAATCGAGGCAGTGTTATTGATACTCATAGCACACGTGTTTCTTCGTTATATCTTGAAAAGAAAAACTATTTCCCTAACTTTGAAGAAGACTTAGCTGACCATCTTCAATCATTAGTTATTCAAGAACCAGATAAAGACCAAGTTGTGCAAAACCTCTCTTTTAGTATCGATAATTACGATATTACCGATATTTTAGGTACCGATGTTGCTTATGGTGGAGGTAATGCAGTTGTTGTCGATCCTAGTATTGTGGCACTGGGCTGGGATAAAACATTTACGACCTATGGTAACCACTTAACTAAAGCTGGCACTGTAAGCACATTGCGCCGCGAGATTTTGAAAAAAAATCACGCAAAAATACTATGAAGTAAATAGTCGCGTTGAAATAAAAGACTTACCTGATAAAGAAAGCACTGAAAACTAGCGCTTATTGAGCATTGGACCTAAAAAGAAGCATTTATATTGAATTTTATTTGGCTCATGCCGTGAAATTCAGTAATTTGTCATATAAAACTAAACGTAATTAGAAAATAACAATGAAATGGATGCACTTACAACTTAAGGTACTGGCTGTTTTTTTATTCTTTGTGAGCTGCTTTGCAGCCGCTGAAGACTATCAGGTTGCACCCGCAGCTAACTGGGTAAAACACCATGAGTTACTTACCCCTGAGATACCTCGAGACCAAATACGAGACGGGACTTTCTACCTGATGCTCGACACTCAGCTTCAGGTATCTGAGCAAGCCCCACAGCAACGCTTTAATCGCACCGTAATGCAAGCGGTCAATCAGTCTGGGGTTGATTATATAAGCCAGCTGAATATTGATTTTGACCCAAATTATCAATCTCTTACGCTCAATAGTTTAGGCATTATTCGTGACGGCCAATATATAGATAAACTAAATAGTGCCGAGCTTCAGGTGTTACAACGCGAGACCGACTTAGCAAGTCGTATATACAATGGCACCTTAAGCCTAAATGTCATTATTGATGATATGCGGGTCATGGATATTTTAGATTACAGCTATACGGTTTCGGGGAGTAATCCGGTTTATCAACACTTCAGCACCATGCGCACACTAAACTGGTCGGTGCCGATAGTGCAGCAATTTATGCGGGTAAAGTGGCAAAAGCCTTCGCCCTTATATATCAACTTTATGAATGGTGAGTCGCCAGTTACTAAAACCAAGCTCGATACGGGTTTTGACTACCAAATTAGCCAACACAATGAGCCGACCATTCGCTCTGCAAGCGAAGTACCGCATTGGTATTCACCTTACAAAGAAGTGTATTTTTCTGAAGTAAATAATTGGCAAGAGGTAGTCAATTGGTCGTTACCTTTATACCAATCGGCCATCGAAGTAAGCCCTGCTATTGAAACAATTGCCCGTCAAATTAAGTTTCAACATACCGATTTAGAGTCTCAAATTGTTGCAGCCCTGCGCTTTAGCCAAGACGAAGTACGTTATTTAGGCCTAGAAATGGGCACTAACTCGCACCAGCCTACTCCTGCATCAGAAACCTTGGCATTGCGCTATGGCGACTGTAAAGACAAAACCGTCTTGCTCATTTCTTTACTTAAAGCGCTCGGCGTAGAGGCTCATCCAGCTTTAGTTAACACTGAAGACAGAAAGCGTACTGCCAGCTTACCGGTCTCTCCTAGCTTGTTTGACCATGTGATTGTCACCTTAGAGCACCAAGGTAAGCGCTATTGGCTTGATCCGACCATTTCATACCAGCGCGGCGATTTAGCACATTTAGCTCAACCGAACTACGATGTAGCGTTAATCATAAAGCAAGGTGAGACAGGCTTTACTGATATGTTCACAGAGCCTGCCCTAAAACGCATACAGGTTTTTGATAGTTATCAGATCCCAGAAGGTATTGATGAGCCAGTTAGTTTCTCAACTCAATATAAATACGGCGACTTTGAAGCAATTAGCCGCCGCAGTTCAATCGCTAAAAACAGCTTAAAAAGCGTAGAAGATGATTACCGCGAATATTATCAAGATACCTACAAGGGCTTACAAACAGCCAAACCTATGCTGGTTGAATCTCCAAAGGGCACCGGTCAGCTAATTACCAATGAGTACTATACTATTGATGACTTTTGGCGACCTGAGGGTAATGATTTTCAAAACGACTTTTACGCCAGTGAAATTCAAAACTCAGTTTATAAGCCAGAACAGCGAGAGCGTAACAATGCACCAATGTGGTTTCGTTACCCAAATAATATCGAAACAACCATAAAGGTTGCGTTTACGGACTCTAATTGGCAGTTTGATGATGAGCAGGTCACAGTCGACAACCCATTTTTTCATCTCGAGAAACGCGTGACATTTAAAGACTCGGTGTTGACCTTATACTTTGATTACAGCGCTAAGCAGGATCATATTCCAGCCGATCAAATAGACCTTTACCTAAGCGAGCGCAAAAAACTCAATAACGCGACCCATTTCGGCATCATTAAATACGGCACAAATAGCTCAACAACCACACCAGCGGATGACGAAACCAACTGGTATAGCGTTTTTATTTTAAGTTACTTGGCGGCAATCATCTTTTTCATCGCGGCTTGGCGTATAGAAGCAAGTAACCGCCCAGTTTTTGCTGAGCAACAGTTCTACCCTGTCAGTAACAGTAAGTTTGTTATTTACAGCTTATTGAGCTTAGGAATATTCATTCACTACTGGAGCTATCGCAACTGGAAAGCGATAAAAGAGCAACAACAAAGCCACATTATGCCTATTGCTCGAGGGATATTCGCACCTCTGTTTTTTATTCCGTTGTTACTTGAACTTTGCAAGCACAGCGAGCAAACCTTTGGCAAAAATAAGATCATGCCCGTTGCGGTTGGGTTCGTGTTATGGCTGGCGATTATCATTTCTGAAGTCGTAAGCTATAACTGGGAATACGGTACTTGGCTGTTTTTAGTTATACCTATTCTATGGTTGCCACTGGTTAATTACATTCAAAACCTCAAGCAACCAGAACAGGCTCTTGAGTACCACTCTCAGTGGCGAGCGAGGCAGGTTATCATTTCGATATTCATGTTGCCTTGGTTATTTTATGGCTTAATTTATGAGCTATATTTGTTGCCAAGCTCAACCATAGTAACCGGCGATAAGCTTTGGTCCTATCAAGTTAACTTTTTAAAAAGAAAAGAAATTATTCCTGCCAACGAGAATGTGCACTATTTTTATAGTGACGCATTTTTCGATTTTAAAACTGATGGAAACGGCATCACAGAAAACACCATTTTTAGTTACTGGGAAAATGAGCAAGGTGTGCTCGAAAAAGATCAACGCCGCTTTAGTGACATTAAAGAGCTCAACGTTGATTATGCTAAAAGCGCCCTACTAACCACCACGGTAACAGTAATCGACCATAATGGTGATGAAATGCTGTTATTTTTGAGCCATGAAGATGACTTAGATAAGAAGTTTGTCGCTGAGGTAGAGCGCTTAATTAAAGCCAATACCCCAGCAACTGAGCAAAACGCAGATTAAGTCAGTCGCTTAATCATGCGTTTTAAGGCGGGCGCTTTCAGAGGCTTATAAAGTAATGGATAGCCCGCATCGAGCACTAACTCGCGTATGCCTTCATCATGATTCGCGGTATTCACTATGGCAGGTAAGCGTGTTAGTGCCGCTTGTTCAATCACTTCAAGTCCTGTTACCCCATCATCAAGCTGATAATCAATAATCAACAATTGCGGCAGGGCTTGGCTTGCCTTTAACTGCTCAAGCTCCGCTAAGTTAGTGGCTGTTGAAATTTCACAGCCCCAATTTTCGAGTAGCTGCTTTAATGCCTCTAACACGTTGCGGTCGTTATCAAGCAACCAAATACGCAATTGCCCCAGCTCTGTTTCTTGTGATGCCTCAGCACCTTTCGCTTGCGCTGGCGCATTACTCACTCTACAAGGCAGAGTTAGGGTAAATTGCGTGCCTTTACCAAGTTCAGACCCCATCACTAGCGGTATTTTAAGTAAGTCGCATATACGTTTAGTGATTGCCAACCCTAAGCCTAACCCCTCGGCGCTTGGCTTTGCACCAAGCTGTTTAAACTCTTGGAAAATAGTTTGTTGATCGCTCGATGCAATACCAATCCCTGTGTCTTCAACAATGAAGGATACATGATCATCGTCGTACTGCATTTTTAAGCGCACTTCACCTTGCTCGGTATAACGAATCGCATTACTCAAAAGGTTACGCAGCACTCGTCGCAGCAGCGCTTTGTCGGTATGCAAGCGTACATCGCAGGTTTCAATAATAAACTTTAAGCCTTTTTCGCGGGCAAGGGCTTCGTAGTCATTACGCAATGGTTCAACCAACGAGCTGGCAGCAAACTCGCTCATTTGTACTTTAAACGAGCCCGAATCGAGCTTGGTTAACTCTAAAATACTCGATAACAACTCTTCGGCGCTGCCCAATGAATTCTTAATATTCATCGCCAGCTCTTTAAGTTCGGTGTCTTGGGCTTTTTCATTCATTAAAGAACAAAACAAGCTCGCGGCATTGAAAGGTTGTAGCAAATCATGGCTGGCAGCAGCAAAAAAGCGCGTTTTACTGACCGTTGCTTGCTCAGCCACTTGCTTTGCCATCGACAACTCTTGGTTTGCTTGAGTCAATGCCAAGGTGCGTGCTGCGACTTTTTCTTCAAGGCTAACATTGGCTTCGGTTAACGCTTTTTGTTGTTTTACGAACTCGGTGATGTCGGTATAGGTTGTTACAAAACCGCCACCTGGCAGTGGGTTACCTTGCATTTCAAACACCCGGCCATCATTGTGCGAGCGCTGATATTTATAAGCGCTGCCTTGGCGTAAATAGGCTAAGCGTTTTTCGACTTCACTGGTCATGCTCTCGCCGCTAAATAAGCCACGCTCGGCATTAAAACGAATAATGTCGGCAACAGGGCGGCCTATGTAAAGCGCATCATCTGGGTAGGCGAACATGGTTTTGTAGCCTTGGTTCCAAGCTACCAAACGCAGCTCACTATCAACTACACTGATCCCTTGTTGAATGTTTTCGATTGTTGATTGCAGTAAATCACGATTAAATTTAAGTACTTGGCTTGCTTCATCAACAAACTCAGCAACCTGCTCTAGAGGCTGGCGCTGCTCATTTTTCGCTACATCTAAAATAAGCCGTGCCGATGCGCCGCCGATCACCGCAGACATCTCGCGCTCAACTAATAGCTCTAACTCAACATTGGCAGGACGTTTCCACTTACTTTTATCATCAGGAAAGTAATGATTTACCAAAGACTGTGCCGCTTCTTTTTCGGCAAATCGTTGCAATAGTGCACCTAGGTCATGGTAGCTCAAAGGCTGTAGATGATTGCTTACCTTCGAATCATTCAGCTGCGAAACAAACTTATTACTCTGTAAGCGTTCAGCCAAGGTTGCACGACTAAATAACGGCACTAAGAAATACACTAAACAGTTCGCACCTAACGATAGCAATAGAGCTTGGCTAATGCTTTCCATGCCTAATGAGAATAAATCGGTTGGTGCTAACCAGCTTATTCCCCACGGTCCATTCACAAGCCATAAGCTATCGCTTCCTAAACCTCCGGCGATATTCGGCAGTAAAAGTGTATAACCCCAAATAATAAAACCGCTTAAAATCCCTAATTGCGCACCGCGACACGATGCTTGTCGCCACCATAAGCCTATGATCATGGCCGGCGAAAATTGCGCGACTAAGGTGAACGACATCAAACCCACATTGGCAAGGGTTGTACTTTCGCCTAGCACTCGGTGAGTGAAGTAACTAAGCAATAAAATCAATACGATAACTATTTTACGCGCATGTAAAAGGTTATTTTTATCAAGCCCGCGACTACTCGATGTAAGTTGCGAGCGGCGTAAAATAAACTGGTTAATAAAGTCATTAGTGATCATCACTGAAAGCACAATTGATGACACAATCACCATACTGGTTGCCGCTGAAAATCCACCTAAAAAGGCTAATAACGCCACAAAGGCATCATCAGCTGCCATAGGTAAAGCCAATACAAAGGTGTCGTAGCCGACTTCTTGACCTTGAAAGTAAATTAATCCGGCGTATGCAATCGGTAGAATAAACAGGTTAATAAGTAAGAGGTAAATCGGAAATAGCCAACGCGCCGAGGCCAGCTCTTTATCGTTATTTTTTTCGATAAAGCTCATGTGGAATTGTCTTGGCAAACATAAGGTCGCCAAAATACCAAGCAAAGTATGAGCAACATACACATAGGTTGGACTTTGTGTGGCCGCCACTTGCTGATCAATATTTAGGTCATGCGCTTTTTCAAACAGCGCCACTGGGCTATCAAATAGTGCAAAACACACATACAAACCCACCGCTAAAAACGCCAACAACTTAACCACAGACTCAAAGGCAATACTGGCTATCAAACCTGGATTATGTTCGCTGGGCTTTAGCCGCCTCGCGCCGAATAAAATAGCAAATAGTGCCAATACAATCGTGATGTAAAAAGTGCTATCGGCCCATACTTCATGGCTTTGTGTGGCAGCACGATCGGTAAGTAAGTTGATACTTTGTGCCGTTGCACTCAGCTGTAAAGAGATATAGGGCACAATGGCAATCACTGAAATCAATGAAATGAGCCCAGACAAACTCGACGATTGACCATACCGAGTCGCAATGAAATCTGCCATTGAGGTTATTTTTTGCTGCCGACAGATATGCGCTATGCGGCAATAAACTTGCCAGCCAAAAATGAATAACAAAATAGTACCGGCATAGGTCGGAGCCAACCACCAACCGTTGTAAGCAGCTTGTGCTGTGGTACCAAAAAACGCCCAAGAGGTGCAATACACCCCAAGTGATAAACCATAGGTTAAGCCTTTAAAAGGCAATACTTTTCTTTTATCAGCCCAGCCTGCAACCGCAAATAAAATTGCCAGATATACAATTGCAAGAAGGCTTATTGACCAAATTGAGAACATCGCATGTGATTATTTTAATTGTTATAGCCCCAGCATAGTTTTTATTGCACGTAATTTACAGCCTAACTTTAGTGCTAATGCATTGTATTACGGAAGTTTAAAAAACAAACACAAAGAAATGAGAATTATTTTCAATTGAGTGTTGACAGATATGCAAATCTAATTGATAATCACTATCAACAAGACGATAAAGTACTTGTTCGGAATAAACTGATTTGTTTCTCGACCCTGAAACACGTGTGGCCCACGATAAAGCTAAGATCGCCTGTTGCTAATCGCAACGCCCCTTGATATTGGCAACAGGTGATCGCCCTACTATTTTACTTGCTACATTGCTCATATCGGTGACGGTAGATATGAAACTAAAAAAGCCCTTACAGGGCTTTTTTTATGTCTAAAATTCGTACCAAATCTGCAAGCCAAACTAAATGAGAATTATTTTCAAAAACATATTGACAGCATCGCAAACCTAATTGATAATTAATCTCAACAAGCCAAGCGAAGTATGATGACTTGTTCAGATTGAATTTGTTTCTCCCCAGAAACGCGTGTCGCCACGTTAAAGCTTTAGCTTATATGTTACTAATGGCAACGCCCCTTGATATTGGCAACATATAAGCGACCCTACTTATTTTACTTGCTACATTGCTCATATCGGTGACGGTAGATATGAAACTAAAAAAGCCCTTGCAGGGCTTTTTTTATGTCTAAAAATTAATGTGTTAATTTTATCGACGGTTCTTACGTGCACGTGCACGGCGTTGCTTTTTCTCTTCTTCTTTAGCGGCTTTTTTCGCCTCTGCAGCAGCGCGAAGTTCAGCAACCATTTGCTCTTCTTCTTCACGCATTGCCGGTGTTTCCATGGTAATACGACCAATAATACCATCGCGTAATTCGTTGATAAGAATTTCAGACATTTTGTAAGTATCAATTTGATTACCACCGCGGATACAACCACGCTTTTTACCTGCCATTTCAACAAACTCCCAGTCAGACTCTGGTAGCTCATCAATTTTATAGCGGCTTTTTAAAAGTTCTGGGTATGCTAGCAATAAATATTCAGCGGTGTAACTTGCCACTTCTTCGTAGTCGATAGCGGTATCACGAATAGCGCCAGTTGCCCCTAAACGATAACCTGAGTTTTCGTTCTCTACTTTAGGCCATAACATACCCGGCGTGTCGTAAAGCATAATGCCATCGTCAAGCTTAATACGTTGCTGCGCTTTGGTTACCGCAGGTTCATTACCTGTTTTTGCCACGATACGGCCAGCTAAGGTATTAATAAGCGTTGATTTACCAACGTTTGGAATACCCATGATCATGGCTTTAATTTGTTTATCAGCGCCTACTTTATGCGGCACTAACTTTTTACAAAGCTCATTAATACGGTGCACTTCACCCGCTTTATCATTACCAAAATCAATCGCTTTTACGCCACTTTGCTGCTCAAAGTAGTCTTTCCAAGCTTGCGTTAACTTAGGATCAGCCAAGTCCGCCTTGTTCATGATTTTGATCACCGGCTTGTCGCCACGCAGCGCAGTAACCATTGGGTTTTCACTACTATAAGGAATACGGGCATCAAGTACCTCAATGATCACATCCATCTGTGGCATGATTTCTTTAATTTCGTTTCGGGCTTTGTTCATGTGACCCGGGAACCACTGGATGGCCATTTTTAACTCCTACAAGATAATTTCACGGTATTTTAACTGGCTCGGCAACGAATTGCGCTATAATGACGCAAATTTTTTCAAGTAAGCAGTTATGGCTCTTAAATCAACCATTATTAAAGCGCAATTATCGTTAAGCGATATGGACCGCCACATTTATCAAGATTTCAATTTAACACTGGCACAACACCCATCAGAAACCGAACAACGCTTGATGATCCGCTTGTTGGCTTTTGCGCTAAATGCCCGTGAAGGCTTAGAGTTTACTAAAGGCTTATGCGCCGATGATGAGCCTGAGCTTTGGCACATTAACTATAGCGAAGAAATTGAATTATGGGTTGAGCTTGGGCTACCAGATGAAAAACGCCTGAAAAAAGCCTGCAATAAGTCGAAGCAAGTTGTTTTATATACCTACGGCGAAAATAACCAAGTGATTTGGTGGCAAAAACATCAACCTAAGTTGTATGATTTTAAAAACTTAAGTATTTTTAGTCTCGATTATGCCGCGACTCAGGCATTAGCCGACTTAGCTGATCGCAATATTAAGCTCACTATTACCATTCAAGATGGTGAAGTATGGGTTAGCTCAGATACAGCAAATATCGAAATTAAACCGCAACAGTTAATGTAAGGAACGCGATGGCAATTAGGCAGGTTGTAGTATTACACGGACTTTATATGTCAGGCTTTGTGATGCGCCCATTGTGCGCGCGTCTTGAAAAGTCAGGTCTAAAAATACTCAATTTGACCTATAACACGCTCTCTCCCGATAGAGCGGCAATTTTCGATAAGATTGATCGCTTTATCGGTGGTAAACCTACCGCCTTAGTTTGCCATTCGATGGGTGGCTTAGTTGCTCGCGCTTACTTAGAGGCCAATTCTCTTCAAAGTCGCCATGTCGAAAAGGTGATCACCTTAGGCACCCCGCATAAAGGCAGTCATATTGCTAAGCAAATGCAGCAAAAGGGCTTTGAAATGCTGTTAAAAAATAGCGTGGAGTTTTTATTATCTGAGAATGGCGATTGGCCGTTTAATGCCAAGCTTTATAGTATTGCTGGTGACTTACCAATAGGGCTAATGCCACTGATTGCTAAAGGCAGTGTCTCTGATGGTACAGTTTTGATAGATGAAACCAAACTCAATGGCATGGCAGAACATAAGGTGTTTCATTTGAGTCACACCAGTATGATCTACTCACGCCAAGTGATGGATTACATTATTAAGCTTATAAATCAAAGTGAGTGATACTTTAATCTTCAGCACTTGCAGCCACTTTATATGAGATTAAAACAATGATCCCTAAGATCAATGGTACAGGTGCAGCAATATAGCCAAAGGTATCAAAGTTTGCGAAGCTAGCACCTGCTAGATGACCTACCAAACCGATAACAAATGCAAGTAATGCAATCACTACAACAACTATTTCAGCTTTGCTTTCTTTAACTGTTTTACCGTCCATTTTTCTTCTCCTGGTTAAATGCGGTAAAGTCATTATGCGCTTATGGTTCGTTGTTTTTTTGACCTAAATCAAGTTCTAAATCGGCCAATTTATCAGCGAGTACAAACCTTGTTTTAGATCATACTTTCTGCCTAATTTTTGAATATTTGAAAAATAAGGTAGATTTTTTGCTCAGTTGCCCCAAGTCTATATAAAAGTAATTCAAAGTTATGTTGAAAGTTATGTTGATAGTGCACAAATGGACAAAACCAGCCTTTGATAGCTAAAACCTATCACTGTGTTCGAATTAAACCATTTTACAGATTAACCACGATGGCTAATACTTAACACCAAGCACTAGCAAGTAAACACTTAACGGTTTTTTTAAGGAGCAATCTATGTCACAGGTAAATGCAATTGGTTTAAACAGCGCAAAAAGTGAAGACATCGTAAATTCACTAAACTCTTTACTAAGCTGCTACCAAATCCAATACATGAACGCACGCGGCTTTCATTGGAATATTAAAGGTCGTAACTTTTTTGAATTACACCTTAAGTTTGAAGAAATTTATAACTTACTACTTGAGAAAGTAGATGAGATTGCAGAGCGTATTTTAACGTTAGGCGGTACACCGGTACATGCATTCTCTGAGTACATCGAAGATAGCAAGATCAGTGAAGCTAAAAATATCACTGAAGGTACTGCTGCAGTAGAAAACCTTTTAGCAGGTTACAGCACGCTTATTCAAATGCAGCGTGAAATCCTTGCACAAGCCGGTGATGCAGATGACGAAGGTACAGCATCGCTAATGGGCGACTACATTAAAGAACAAGAGAAACTTGTTTGGATGTTAAAAGCCTACCTTGGTTAATATTCAGAATTGACACGAAAAAGCCCTCAAATAAGGGCTTTTTTATATTCAGAAAGTATTACCTTAACCACTTTCTTAAATTATCGTACTCGGGTCTTGCTTGAAAAAAGCTTTCAGCATCTGGGTGAAAATTAATATCCATTTCTACACCAGACCAAACTGTCTCTAATAAATTGCGAGCAATGATATTCGCTTTAATATAATCAACACGTTTATAGCCCCGCGCTTTGACAGCCTGAAAATAAGCCTTTGCGCTTTCAATACTATCGGCAGTTGCTAATTCAAATTGTTCCAAATTAACCACAGCATACTGAATTGAATTTTCAGGGTATTTCATAATTTCTTGACCGACTTCAATACTAAATGAAGCAACGGCTTCTTTATTAAAGCTGCCACTAATTTCCACATAAATCACTGGCGGCTCAACAAAATAACGCCAATCACCATGGGCTTTAAACATGCTCACCCCTTTGAAATACAACTTAAGTTTACGCTTATAAAATTTATTTACTTATTTATCTAAGCCTTAATTCGGTAATAAAGCAATAAAAAACGCCATTTCTAATGCCTTTTCCTCAAGGCTTTTAAAGCGACCCGATGCGCCACCATGGCCTGCATCCATGTCGGTTTTAAATACCAAAATGTTGTCATCGGTTTTAAGTTCACGCAGCTTAGCAACCCACTTCATTGGCTCCCAGTATTGCACTTGAGAGTCATGGAACCCCGTGGTAACAAGAATATTAGGGTAAGCCTGCGACTTGATATTATCGTACGGCGAGTAAGCCTTAATCACATCATAAAACGCAGGATCATTTGGGTTACCCCACTCGTCGTATTCATTGGTCGTCAGTGGAATACTCTCATCAAGCATAGTGGTTAGCACATCTAAAAATGGCACATGACAACCGATACCTAAATAAAGCTCAGGTGCTTGATTAACAACAGCGCCCATTAATAAACCACCAGCACTGCCACCAGACGCGAAAACTTTTTCTGGGTGTGCATAGCCTTGCTCAGTAAGCGCATGAGTAACATCAATAAAATCGCTAAAGCTATTTTGCTTATATTGCTTTTTACCTTGCTCATACCAATGACGACCTAGCATTTCACCGCCACGAATATGTGCAATCGCATAAACAAAGCCGCGGTCAAGCAAGCTTAGTGAGCTGCTTGAAAAGCTTGGATCGATGGTAATACCGTACGCGCCATAGCCGTATTGCAGTACTGGGTTAGTACCGTCTTTATTAAATTTATCAATACGATAAACCAAAGAGACAGGTACTTTCTCGCCATCCCTTGCAGTAACCATTAAACGTTCTGAGCGATAATGCTCTGGGTTAAAATCACCCAACACTTGCTGTTGTTTTAATAAGGTTTTGTTACCTGTTTTTAAATCAACATCATACAAAGAACCTGGTGTCGTTAAGCTTGAATAGTAAATACGCGCAGAGCTCACATTCGGCTCAGGGTTCATGGCAATAGCAGCATAATAACAAGGGTCATCAAACTCTAAAGTAAGACGCTCTGCTTGCTGATCCACCACCACAAAACGTGTTTGGCCAAGCTCTCGCTCGGTGAGGATAAGGTAGTCATTGAAAATTTCGACCCCTTCTAACAATACGTTTTCGCGATGCGGTGTATGCTCCTGCCAAAGACTTTTATTGGCAACGGTGCTTTGCGTCGCGGTCATTAAGCGAAAGTTTTTCGCTTGCCAGTTGGTAACAATGTAAAAGGTATCACCTAGCTTATCGACATCGAATTCATGGCCTTCTTCGCGCGGCATTAAGGCGCTAAATTCACCCTCTGGGTTATTCGCATCAAGCACCCAAGTATCGTTTGTTTCTGTGGTCGCAAGGTCAATAATAATAAGGCTTTCATCGCGGCTTTTGCCAAGCCCCATAAAGAAGCTTTTATCTTGCTCTTCATAAACAAGTACGTCATCAGCTTGCGGGGTGCCTAAAACATGGCGGTAAACCTGAAAACCCAATAAGGTTTGCAGGTCTTTTTTCACATAAAACACCGTTTTGTTATCATTAGCCCACACCACTTGGCCTTCGGTGTTTTCCAGCACATCACTAAACATTTCACCGCTGGCAATATTTTTAAAACGCACAGTATATATACGGCGACCTTCGGTGTCTTCTGAGTAAGCAAGTAGCTGCTCGTCAGGGCTAATTGCAACTTCGCCTAATTCATAAAATTCGTAATCGCCGGCTAATTGATTTACATCTAACAACAAGGTCTTATCGCGCGCTTCTATTGAGCTGCTGCGATAATGGCGTGCATATTCATCGTCGCCACGTACTTCTGAGTGATACCAATACTGGCCATCTTTTACTGGTACCGTGTTGTCGTCTTTAACAATACGGTCTTTTAGCTCATTAAATAGTTGTTCGCGCAGTGGTTTTATATCGGCTAATTGCTTATCGCAATAATCGTTTTCGGCATTTAAATGCGCTAATACATCTTCATTTTCACGCTCATCATCGCGCATCCAATAATAATTATCGGTGCGCGTCAGTTGATGTGTAGTTAATTGCTGAGGGTGTTTTTTTGCAACAGGAGGATGCGCTAATAAAGACAAAGAATACGAATTTGACGACACAAGAAAAAACCAAAATAAAAAACGAATTGCTGGCAGTTTATCACAGAATTATACCAATCAGCTTAATTAAGTAGTCTATTTTGAGGCAATGAAACCTCGTTGATAACAAGGCAAAAATTTCGTTATTTAGTTGTTCTAAATGAGAAATTTATAACGCAGTTAGCGACAGGTTTAATCCCTCAAAATGATTAAGTATTATTGCGGGTTGGTATTAAAAAAGCCCACTCAAATTGAGTGGGCTAAGCAATGCTAAAATAGCATTTAGGGGGAAACTGTTAATGCGATACTTGCTGCCAAGCCATAGCCCAGCTTTTTCCTACACCTGGCTCAAACAGTGGGTTGTGTGAATCTTTAACACGACAAAACTCGCTAAATGGCCACGGTTTGCACATATAAATATGGCCCGTTTTTGGCTGCAGTACTTTAACACCTGCACTGTAATCGCTGCATGCTTGTGGGTATATATAGTCATAATCTTGCAGACTATCTTGCACTCGCTCTTTACATTTTGCGATGCAATTAAACGCCACTTTTACATGCGTAATGCCCGAACCTTCAAGGGCATAAATTTGGTTTGAACGGTACGCAACCACTAAACCTTGTTCAGTCATTTTGCCCGCTTTTACCAGCGGAACATGCACGTTTATATGCTCGGCAACAGAACGTGGCCAATTATGAGGCTCACCCTGATCGGAACTACTGATCGGGTATTCGAATGATAAATCGACTAGCTCTCCTTGCATGTCATAAAAGGTTACAATCACCCTATCTCCAACAAACAGTTGGGTATGATGATTTAAGCAACCAATCGGCAACCACTTCCCGGAGGCCATTGACGTATGCATAAACAAAATATCACCCTAAGAACAACTAATAGGCATTATCTAACAACCGAACAAAATAAATACTTTTAGTTTGAGGCAAGTGAACCAAAGCACTAGATTATGTGCTTATCAGCGGTCCCGCTATCATAGTTTAAAACCTTAGACCGGAAACTTTGCGTCCTAACCTTTCAGTTAGTTTGCCAAAAACAAGACTGAGTATAATCGTGACCGAATCACAAATCAAACAAAAGAATGTAACCAAACGTCTTATATAGCAAATAGTTACTAGCAAATGCGTTAGGTACAAAAAAGCCAACCTCTTGGTTGGCTTTTCGCGAATGGGCTGTTAATCCCTTGCTAGCTTTCTTCTGGTCGCGACTCGGTGCCCTGCACGGAATACATTCAAGAAGCCATTACCCACATCACTCATTACAATATACAAACAAGGTACTAGTACTAAAGTGATTAGAGTTGCAAACATAACCGCAAAACCAAGTGCTACTGCCATTGGAATTACAAACTTAGCTTGCAAGCTGGTTTCGAACATAATCGGTAGTACACCGGCAAAGGTTGTAATTGATGTCAGGGTGATTGCTCTAAAGCGCGCACAACCTGCTTCAATAACTGCTTGGCGAGTTGAAATACCTTCGCGGCGTGCTTGGTTTACAAAGTCGGTCATAACTAACGAGTCATTAATTACAACACCGGCTGCGGCAATCAAGCCAAAGCCCGACATCAAGCTAATATCTAAACCAAACCAGAAGTGACCCCAAATTGCACCGGTTAAGCTAAATGGAATAACCGACATAACAATAAGAGGCTGCGAATAGCTCTTAAGCGGCACTGCAAGCAAGATATAAACTAAGATCATACCGCCGATAAAGAACATGATTTGCTCGTTAGCTTGCGCTTGTTGTTCTTCAATAGAACCACCTAGCTCAGTTTTAACTGAAGGGTATTCCTCTTTTAACTGTGGTAATAAGTTCTCGTCCACTTGCTTAACCACTTCACCCGGTTCAATCGCTTCTTCATCGATACTGCCGTAGATATAAACAGTACGATAGCCACCTTCACGGCGAATATAGCTAATACCTGGTTTTTCGTTCAGTTCAACAACATCACCCAGCATCACCTCTTGGCCTTCAGGCGTTGTGATAACGGCGTGCTTTAATGATGCAAACGCTTCACGTGTTAGTTTCGGGTAACGAACCATAACTCGCACTTCTTCACCGCGACGAATAACACGCTGAGCTTCACCACCGTAAAAGCTTGCGCCCACTTGGTTAGCAATGTTGGCAAGGTCTAAACCTAGATCATATGCCACAGGTTTTAAGCTTAATTGCACCTCTTTGCTCGCCGGATCGATAGTCGAACTAATATCAAATAAGCCTTTTTGCTGTTGTAGTAGTTGGATAAAACGACGACCAGCCTCATTTAAGGTATCGATATCTGGGCCGTAAAGTAAGTAACCAAACTCACCATCCATACCACCGCCATTTACATCATCGTAAATTTGCAGCGATTTCACACCTGGGATACTTGGCATTTGTTCACGCCAACGACGAGATAGTTCGAATGCGTTATACGGGCGAAGCTCTTCATCTACCAGCGGAGCAAGTAATTGTGCTTCAGTACGACCTTGGTTGAACACTAAGATATCGCGAATTAGCTTTTGACCAAATTCACGTTCGGTCTCTTGGTCTACCTTGTTAACCATGGCTTCGATTTCACGAATAGCATTAATTGTTTGCATATCCGAGGCATTTTCATTCATTTCTAAACGAATTTGCGGAAAGTCATGAGGTACTTTTGGTGTTGGTACCACACGCACTTGGTTTGATGAAATTAAGCCAAACGTCAAAATCAATAAACCGATAAACGCAAATAGCACAAACCAACGCCACTCCACACACAGCTCAATAAAACGCTTATATGGGCCATTTACAAAGTTAAAGAAACGTTTGTTAAAACGCGCTCGCCAGCTATTTGGGTTAATTGGCGGAAACTTAGTGTGGGCAATGTGTGCCGGTAAAATAAGTTTCGATTCAATCAAACTGAATACCAGACACAGAATAACCACCACGGCGATACCGAAGAAAAATGCACTCTCTGGGCCACTTGATAGTGTAAATGGTGCAAATACAGCAATTGTTGTTAAAACACCAAATGTTGCTGGGGTAGCAACGCGTTTTGCGCCATTTACCACGTTTACAACACCACCGCCTTTTTTCTCAATTTCGGTGTAGGCACTTTCCCCTATGACGATGGCATCATCGACCACGATCCCCAGCACCATAATAAAGGCAAATAACGACACGATATTAATACTGATACCAAATAATGGCATCATCATCATTGCACCTAAGAAACACACAGGTAAACCAATCATTACCCAAAGTGCCAACTTAAAGCGCAAGAATATAGACAACATAATGGCAACCAAGATAGCCCCTTGGAATAGATTGCTTTTCATCATGTCTAAACGGGCATTGAGGTAGTAAGTCATGTCCATTAATGGCTCAAGACGCAGGCCCGCCGGTAGCTCTTTATTCTTTTGCTCAATAAACGCTTTAACTGAATCAGCAACCGGGATCATGTTTTGTTCTTTGGTTGCTTTTACTGATAAATAAACGGCATTTTCGCCATTAAATTTAAAGTAGCGTTCACCTTCTGTGAATTGGTCTTTAATCACAGCAATGTCGTTTAAAAGCACTTTCGCGCCATTAGCACCAATTTTTACAGGGATCTGGCGGAACTCATCACCGCTGTAGTATTGATTTTCAACACGTACCGAGATAATACCTGCGTCAGTACGTAGTTGACCTGCCGAGATATTCGCAGAGTAACGACGTACTGCACTTGCCACCTCACTTAAAGTAAGGTTGTATTGACGCAGTGAATCAGGGTCAATTTCAATCGCAATCTCATCAAGTGGTACATCATTTTGTACCAACGACACATTAGATAATTGCAGTAACTCATCTTCAATTTTATTTGCTACTGGCTTTAACTCAGTAAGTGGAATATCACCTACCAGCGTCATACCGATTACATCTTGGCGAAATTCAACCTGACTAATCGTCACCGGCTCCATTCCCGCAGGGAAAGTCGCAATACTGTCTACCCGTAGCTTCACTTTATCGAGTACATCAGTAAGTTCTGCATCTGTGTTGATCTCTAAACTTGCACGGCCACTATTTCGAAATGAGCGATATACACCACGTTTAATCTCGGTTACATCTTTTAGTGACTCTTCAATCTTGATCAGAATACTTTCTTCAATTTCCTGTGGTGAGGCCCCCGGATAATTGGCTTGTACTTCAATATAGTTAATTTCAACATTTGGGAACATCTGGCGCTGAATAGTGAAATAACTAATGATCCCCATGATGATGATAAACACCATCATTAAGTTTGCAGCGACCGAGTTATTGGCAAAATAGGCAATAAGGCCTGACTGTTTTTCTGTGTTTGTATCAGTCATAGTGCTACCTTAAAGCTTTTCAACCGCTGCAGTTTCTGCATCGCTTGTCATTTCTTTCATTCCAGCAACCTTCACTTCCATACCCTCTTGCGGGTATTCAGGTAGCGTAAGAACCAACTGGTCATTCACTTCAAGGCCATCACTAATGTAGAAGTACTCACCTTCTTCGCGTACTACCGTTACTTTGCGTGGTTCAAGTTTATTCTCGTCGTTCACAATCCACACCGTTTGGTTATTCACTAAAGACTGCGGTAAACGGTAGATATTTTGTAGTGTTGCACCGGCAAAGCTCACTTGTACGTAAGCACCAAATTTAATAGGTTGTACGTCATGCTTTAAGCCGTATGGGTCATCAACACGAACAACTAAATTGCTCATACGCGTCGCGTTATCAACTACGCCTAGGTCACGGTCAATTTCGGCTTCACGAGTAAAGCTATTTAAGCCTTTATTGATGATGGTCGCTTTAACGCCTTTTAAGCGTTTTGGCAAAAATACACTATCGAAACCAGCAATTGGTACAATGATTTCCGCACTTTCAATATTATTAATTTCAGCAACTTGGCTGCCTACATTAATGTATTGGCCGACACCAATTTCACGGCTTATCACCAGCGCATCGTAAGGTGCTTTTACCTCACAGCGAGCAAGGTCACGTTCGGCACGTTTTAATGCCGCTTGCGCTGATTTAACAGCAGCTTGCGCGCTTAAAACTTGAGGTTTACGTAGGAATAAGTCTGTGCGCTCACGTTCTGGGTAACGTCTTGCTTCATCCTCTGCCACTTTAGCTTGTGCTTGCTCTTCGATCAGTGCCGCTTGAGCACTAGCAAGTGACGCTTCAGCTTGTAGTACAGCTGCTTCGTAGTTATCTTTTTCGATGGTAAATAACACTTCACCACGCGCTACGATGCCACCAGCAACAAAATTTGGATGCCAGCTTGTAACTTCACCAGCCACTTGCGAGGCAAGTAAGGTACTTTCAAGCGGTTTCACTTCGCCGTAACTATTAATAATCACTTGATGATCATCACTTGCTACTGGCTCAACCTGTACTAAAGGACGCACATCAACTACATCCTTGTCTTTAGGCTCTTGAGCAATCGCGTTGATTGCTTTAAAACCAGCAACACCAACGATTAATGCAACAAACGGTAATATCCATTTTAATAAACTTGTGCGCATAACTTACACCTATAATATTTTCACTGGCCCCATCATACCAAAGCTGACAGAAACATTAATGTGACATTTGTAAGGAACTGTTACAAAAACAGATAAATTGGCAACACAAAAACCTAAACTTATCTAAGAACAATTTGTTACAAACAAAAGCCACCTAATATCAAAAGCTTACAAAACCACCTTCACACTTGTTAACAAACAGCCTTTTATCAAGAGGTTAATTCATTAAACTTGGTTGAGAAATAATGAAAGGAACGAGTTAACAATGAAAATAACAAACATTGCGCTGGCACTAAGCTTAGCGTTTGCCATGAATGGCCACGCCGCCGAAACAAAAAAAGAAGAAAAGAAGCCAAAAACACTGGCTGAAATGATCAAAGATAAAAGCGAGTTTGCTGGTGTTTTCAGCATTTACCAAGATGCAAAAACCGGCGATAACTTAATGGTGATCGACCAATCTCAACTTGATACACCATTTGTGTACTTTGCTCACACCGTTGATGGTGTTACTGACGCAGGCCACTTCAGAGGGGCATACCGCGAGACAAAACTAATTGAGTTTCGTAAATATTTTGACCGCATTGATATTATTAGCAAAACACCACGCTATAAATTTGATGAAAACTCAGCCTTAGCACGCTCTGCCGATGCCAACATCAGCGAAGCTGTGCTTGCGAGTATTAAAATCGAAAAAGAAGAAGACGGTAAAATTGCTTTTAAAGTTGATAAGCTCTTTTTAAGTGAAGCACTGCATAAAGTGTCACCTTGGGCAAACCCAAAAGATAAAAATGCCAGCAAACGCTTTAAACTTGGTAAGTTAAACGACAAAAAGTCGCGTATTGTTAAACAGCGCCCTTACCCAAATAACCTAGATGTTGTGGTGGATTATGTATTTTCTAATGCTAACCCAACAGTACGAGGTTCAAAAGCCGTAAGCGATCCTCGTAACGTTTCAATTAAAGTACAGCATTCATTTGTCGCGCTACCGAAAAATGATTATCAAGCTCGCCAAGATGACGCGCGTATTGGTTATTTCACTAACGAATTCGACAATATGACATCAGCGGATTGGGCACCTTATGAAGATGTCATCAAGCGCTGGGACTTACAAAAGAAAGACCCATCAGCTGCACTTTCAGAGCCAGTTAAACCGATTACTTGGTGGATTGAAAATACTACCCCGGTTGAGTGGCGAGACACTATTCGTGATGCCGTGCTCGCGTGGAATAGCTCATTTGAAAAAGCGGGCTTTAAAAATGCCATCGAAGTAAAAGTACAACCTGATGACGCCGATTGGGATGCGGGCGATATTAACTACAATGTATTGCGTTGGACTGCATCACCGCGCCCTCCATTTGGCGGTTATGGTCCTGCCCTTGCGAACCCATTAACCGGTGAAATCTTAGGCTCTGACATCATGTTAGAGTATGTTTTCATGAAAAACCGTTGGATGTACGACACCTTATACACTCAAGGTGCAGCCACGCTTGAAACTAGTCAAAGCAGCACAGATTTACATTGCTCACTGGGCCACAGCATTCAAGAAAACATGCTACTTGCTAAAGGCTTAGGCACAGGTGCGAGCATTGAAGACAAAGAGATTTTACGCCAAGGCTTAACTCAGCTAGTTTTACACGAAGTGGGCCATACCCTAGGTCTTAACCACAATATGAAATCATCTATTTTGTGGGATGAAAAAGAAGTTCACGATAAGAGTAAAACGCAAGGTATCGTAACGGGCTCAGTTATGGACTATGCACCAGCAAACATTGCCCCTATTGGCATGCAACAAGGTGATATCTTCCAAACAAAACCTGGCCCTTACGATGATTGGGCGATTGAGTACGGCTACAGCCAAGCATTAGCAGATAAAGCCGCTGAGCAGCAGCGCCTTGAAAAAATTCTCGCTCGCTCATCTGAGCATGCTTTAGCGTTTGGTAATGATGCTGATGATATGCGTGCCCCTGGCCGCCATATCGACCCACGTGTAATGATTGGTGATATGTCATCTAATCCTGCCGCATATGCTGATGACCGTATGGAACTTATCAATAAGCTGTTTACTGAACTTAAAGACAATGCCACGGTTAATGGTGAGTCATACCAACAGCTGGTTACCTCAGCGAATATTTTATTTAGAAGCTACAGAACACAAGCAGGCGTGGTATCTCGTCAAATTGGTGGTGTTTATGTAGAACGTAATGTGGTGGGCGATGACAAAAATGGAGCACCATTTACGCCAGTGCCACTTGAGCGCCAGCAACATGCTATGCAAGTGTTAGCCGACAAAGTATTCTCACCAAATGTACTTTCAAGCATGCAGCCACTGTATAACTACCTGTTACAGCAGCGTCGTGGTTTTAATCATTATGGTAAGAACGAAGACCCTAAACCACATGGCATGATTTTAGGCATGCAAAAGCTGGTACTTGCTCAGTTGTTACACCCAGCGGTCATGCTGCGTATTTCAGACAGTGCAATGTATGGCAACGAGTATTCACTTAACCAATTTATGAATGACTTAACAGCAAGCATTTTTGTAGACAGCAAAAAAGCAAATACCCTAAGTCACAATCTACAAGTTGAATATGTGAATCAGCTAATCGCGATTGCTGGTTTAGGCAAAGCGAGCAAGCACGATAACTTAGCCAAAGCTGCCGCGCTTTATCAGTTAAATCAAATTGCTGATTTGAGCGTGCCATGGGGTGCAGACACCGCAGCTAAAGCACATAAGCAATATATCGATCGCTTAATTAGTAAAGCACTTGAAGCATAAGTAAAACTACACAAAAAAGGCTGCCACTTGGCAGCCTTTTGTTTTTAAGCCATTGCAGGGCGCGATTTATAATACTGAATACACCCTAGTTGTGCGGCATTAGTCAGTAGAATCATTACAAAGGTCAGTATGTGAGACACACTCGGTGTCGTCATAGCAAGCTCGGCAGCAAGGCCGCAGCTTCCAGCAACAAACTGTAGGCTAAAGTAGCGCGCACTTAAATTACTAATATCACCACTTTTAATGGTTTTATAAGTCTGCGGCATAACACGAATAGAGCTCATGACTAAACCTACATAGGTTAGCCAGTTAAGCACTGTTGCTGTTTCATAATGAGGGTTAAGCAACAAACCAAAAGGCACGACCGACATGGCTAATAACCCAGCTAACTGCATGCGTTGCTTTCGCGCAGCGTTGTAACGAACAAAGTAGTAAAGAATCACACCACTTAGCATGCCGGTAACAACAAACGGCAAAACCATGTAAAAACGCTGAAAAAACAGGTTAAAGGTGATGAAATATAAACTTTGCGCAACACCAAAGCTCATCATTAACAGCGAAACGCCCGACACACTGCGATTTTTACGGATCTTATTTAAAAGCGGATAAAAGCTAAACGCTAAAATAAAGCATGAAATAATCGGCAAAAAGTGCGCCAAAACAGACCTCTCTCGTTACAATTTAGTTAATAAGTTAGCAGTTTATAAATCACCAATAAAATTACAGTAAACACCTGTTTTTAAAGCGATTTAAAAGAGCGCGGCATTGTAATGAGAGCGTTTTAGAATGCAATAAAGAATAAAAAATAAACAACAGTCTATTGGCAAGATATCCGTACAAGCTGTTTACAGCTGATGACACTAACGACTAACTTGAATAATTAATGTGATCTGGGTACATTGATTAAATAGTGCTCAGGAGGGTTAAGCCATGAAGTCAATTTTATATGCGCTTGTTTTAAGTACTTTTTTAGTTGGATGCAAGAGTACAAAACAACAACCAACGCCACCACCGAGTGTGGCCAGCTTACTCAATGCAGCACACTTTAAACACGTTGAACTTAGCGACCCAGAGCTTTTTACGCTCCCTGCAGATGAGAAGAAACGTTTTCTTGATTATTTTACCAAGCGTCAGGGTAGTGATTTAAGAGATGACCAAATCCTATATCGCTATTTAGAGAATAAGCTCACCAATTTTAATTACTTTAGCGCCACACTTAATGCCCAGCAGACTCTTCAAGGTCATCAAGGTAACTGTATTAGCTTAGCAATTTTAACCCATGCTTATGCTCAACTAGCAGGACTTCAAACAAGCTTTCAAGCGGTCTCCAGTGAGCCTGTTTATAGCAAACAAAATAACATCGTGTATGTATCGGGCCATTTTCGCACCAAAGTCTACGCCCCTTTAAATGAGGACGATAATTACTTGGTGCCGCCAGGCACAGTAATCGATTACTTTCCTGCTCGTGGTAGTTTTTACTCTGGCCGCGCTGAATTAAAAGACTTAATTAGCCGTTATTACAGTAATTTAGCTGCAAAAGCACTGGCCTTGAAACAATTCGACTTAAGCTATAGTTATATATTAAAAGCCAATGAATACACCCCAAATGCAGCAGCACTTTATAATCTAGCTGCCGTTTTACATCGCCAAGCGGGTGATTTAGCTGGAGCAAAACATATTTATCAAACAGCAATGCAGCATGGCTTTAGCGATACAAATTTACTACATAATTACGCAGTGCTGGCCGAGCAACTGAATGATCAGGTTTTGGCAGAGCAGCTCAATTCACAGTTAGCGATGTTAGAGCAGGATCCATTCGAGTTACTAGCAACGGCAATTAACGCCCGTAACAATGGCAAGCTTTACAAGGCAAAGCAACAACTTGAAGATGCTATTGCATTAGCCCCTTATTTATCTGAACCCTATATAGAATTAGCGATTATTAGTTTTCAGCAAGGTAATGAGCAAAGCAGTAAGGAATGGCTAGAAAAAGCCATTGAGATAGAAAATAAAGACGAAAAACTGGCGCTATATCACGCCAAGCTTTTCGCCTTAAAAGACCAACACTAGGCTATAACGAGTAATAGAAGCTTAGCCAAGCCCGTAAATCATTTTCAAAGTCGTCGCCTTCTACCCGGGCGACGCCAAAATCAAGGTTTACATCGTTTAAACCAGCGGGCCCCATACCAAAGCTAAAGTCTCCTCGCCATTTTAGCCCGTAACTTTGTGCATAGACTCGGTTATCAACTTGATGCTGTTGGTAATAAAGCCAAGGTAATGAATCTTTGTAACTAATGCCCCCGCCATAACCTTTATAGCGGTTACCTGATTGACTAATAAACGGCAACTCAGGGGCAACAACAAAGCCGCTTTGCGTGTCATTATTAATTAAGTTTGACTCATAACCGCCAAGTGCAAGAATACTGTCATCGCGATATTGCTGTGCAAAATTAACATAAACAGGAATATCAAAAGCATAACCGCTCAATACGGTGGCAAAGTTATAGCCCTGCCAATTATTCGAGTTAGCATCACCGGATAACCACTGAGCACTCACAGAATGAGCAAAACCGTATCGCTGTCTATCATGTTGCCATTTTTGTTTAAGTCCAAGGGTTAACCATTGATCATCCCCCTTACTAAAATCACTGTAGTTATAGCTCAAACTCGGTGTAATACTAAGCTGCTGAAACTGCAACGGGTAGCTCATGGCTAAATGCGCCCCAGTGTTACTTATATTCACCGGTATTTGTGAATGGTACTGTTTTGCTGATTCAAGGTCGTAATCAAATAACAGCGCTTTAAATTTTAAATCAAACGCTGAGTACTTAGCGGCCGTGAACACCCCTTCCAATGCTTTGTCATGTAAATCAACACTGTAGCCTGCTTGTAAATCAAGCTGCTTTAAAAAGTCGTTACTTTTGACCCCAAGGGTAAGCAGCGAAGATGATGCCGAGTAATACTGAGATGCCAATGAAAAGGTGGGTTTTTGCTGCCAAATATCATAATCGGCTGGCTCAGTTGGGCTTTGCGGGTAGATTTTAGCCTCAGGTAATACTTCGCTCGTTACCTGACCTCGTGGTGGCTCCGCACTTTTAGCAAATTCAACAACCTCTAATCCTTGTGGTTGCTCAATAAAATGCTTGATATTCGGCCCTTCAGCTGTGATCGATAAATACAAAAGTTCACCATTATTCATTGCCATTGGGTGTGCAACAGCTTCTTGGCCTTGCGTTAATTGTCGTAGTGAATTGCTTTGTATATCATAATGATATAAATCGAGAGCGGCATTTTTACCGGCAACAAAATAAAGCCCTTTGCCATTGGCTTGCCAATTAGGTTGTGACACATACTGATAACCATCAGGCATAGGCACTGCTATTGATTGCTGAGAGTTTACATCTTGTATATACAACTGCCAATTAGCATTCAATGTCGCTTTTAAATAGGCAAGTTGTGTTTTATTAGGGCTTAGTAATGGATAGTCATAAACCGTTTCTAGGCTTTTCTCAAATAAAGGCGTAGCGACACCCGTATTGAGGTCAAGGCGCACTAGCTCCGAGAAACCATGCTTCGTTTGCTCAGCATAAACCGTTTGCCCGTTATCACTGATACTAAAGCGGCGCAGCCCTGCATGATGGGTCAAAGCGCTCACTTTACCTGTGTCGATATCATAACGGTATAAATCAGAAATACCTTGAATGGAGCCTTTAGCAACAGTTGTTGTGGCGGTGAAAAACAATGTATTTTCGTCTAACCACTGCGGGTTTTTTATACCCTGCCTATTAATTTGGTGAAGCACATGTTTTTGCTTTCGTTTAAAAACACTGGGGGCTTTATCTGCAATATCAGCAGGGTCATCATCGAGTAACGCTTGTTGCTGCTTTGCAAAATCATCGGCAGCCTGTTGATTGTCATCAGTGCTATAAATGACTAAACGGGTTTCGTCATCTTTGTTGCGCTCGACAATGGCAAGCTTACTGTTATCTAAACTTAAAACAGGGTTCGAAGCGTATAGATCAAGCTCCAACCAAAGCTTACTTGTAAGTGTTTGCTCACTTACCTCTTTAGCCATTGCTTTATAAGTATATTCTGCAATAAAACGGCGGTAGAGGCGTTCAGGTGAATCGCCAAATACTCCGCTAAAGGCCTCATTAAAATCACGCGCTTTAACCGCTTGCATGCGCGTCCAAACTGCATCAAGGGTTTGCGCTGAATAGTTCTCTTCGAGCCAAGCAAGAAAGCGAGATCCCATTAAATACGCCATTGAGCCAGCTAAATAGCCCCCTTCGGTACTACTTAATTGGCTATATTGTGGCAATGCACCTTGCTGGGCAAATTCAACCAGTATTGCCTCTGAAAGGTTATCGTATAAACGACCCCGCCCTGTCATTTTCGACTCCAGCAGCGTTGCATACCCTTCAGCAGCCCAGCGAGGCATTTCGCCTTCAACTAAGTCGTAAATATCCCAACTATTACGAATAGCTTGGCGCACGTCACTTCGAGTAGGCTGAGCAAGGTGCACCAAATGAATATATTCGTGCAAAATTAATAACTGCTGCCAACCATCGGTGTTAGAAATCACCGTGTCGGATTGTGGAGGCGTGGTAAACAAAGCCATTAGAGGTTTGTTAGTCACCGGCAAAGCAAAGCCATTGGAGGCGTTAAATGGGTCAAAAACCAGAACATCGACCACTTCATCAAGAGCACGGTTTTGCTGTTTTAGTACCTTATCGCGAACAATTTCAAGCTCTGTTGCTGCTGAACGGGCCCATTGCTGATTCTCAGTACTAAAATGCACATTAAAGTGCTCGGTATGAATAGTTTGCCAAGTCTCTTGGCTTGAAGCGTGGCTAGCAGCAAGTAGTGCCGCAGTTAACAGGGCTTTTTTCATCACAATCCTTGATTAGCAAGTTACTTAATTTAAGGATTAGTATGCGATGCTTTTTAAAAAGGCTGAAGTTAAAAAGTGTAAGAAATTACTCGATTTTAAGTGGGCGAACCAAGCCTAGTAATTGATAAATAATAAAAATAGTCACGGCAAACATCAGGCTACTTCTTAATGCACCGAGCCCCGCAATGACCAAAGCTGCGGTTACGAGTAAAGCAATTGCTGTAACGGCAACACTCACACATAAGCCCTTACACTCCTGCTGCGAACGTGCATAACAAAGTAAGGCAACAACACCTGAAATAGCTAAAATAGGTAGTAAATAAATCATTGCGCACCCGTGATTATTGACGTTGCGCTAGTATACCTCGATATTAAAATGAGTCAATGATATTGAGAATTGTTTTCATTTAAAACCAATTCCGCTCAACACCTTCTATTTCATATAGGGCGAAATCAGCAAACTGCTCAGCCAGCTCTGCTTTTAAGTAAGGCATTGATACAGAACCAGAAGCTAGTTGTATATACAAGCTTTTAAGCTGTGATCGGCGCATTAAATAAGTGCTTATTGTAGTGACGCTTTGCGCTTTATAGATTTCAAAAACACGATACTGCACACCCAGCATACCGGTTTTAAATACGGCAAAAAAACGACCGTCATGTTGATACATAGCCAAACCCGTTTTTTGATAATTCAAAAACACACCGATCATCAAAACTAAGCCTACGACACTGCTCCACAGCATCGTAACAGCATCAAATAAGGCGTTGAAAATTAAAGCAGAAAATACAGTTGGCAGGATCACATAGAAAAACGTATTTTTATAAAGTAAAGCTCGCTCAGGCTTAATAAAGTTAAGCTCTGTTAAATCAACAAACCATGGAAATAACCAGCCACACACGGCTTGCACTTGCTCTTTAGTGATTACTGGCATCACTAACGTTTGTTTATTTTTATGTGCCGCAACCCCCGCAGCCATACCACCACTACTCACTTGTGGGCAAATTAAGGTATAGCGATTAAGGAGCCTAGCAATAATATTTTGTTTGATTTGCACACTTTGAATTTTCGACACGCTGATCGAGAGTTGCTGGCGCTCAAATAAGCCTGCCACACGCTTAAACTTATCGTCCTGAAAATACAGCTGAAAGTTAAAAAAGCGCACTAAGGCCATGACAACAGAAAGTAATATGGCACATAAAACAATGGCAACAACCATAATTAACACAGCGATTGCGGCAGCACTACCAACAAAAGCAGCTTGCTCATTCAGTATGGCCTCTAGGCGGTTTATGATGGTTTTTTCGAGGTACTCAAAAATCACATTCATAAATGGAGCAAGTGCGGCCAATGCCAATATTGCCATGTTCGACATCAAACCAAACTTAGCAATTTCAGCATTGCTGATCGTTAAGGTTTTCGGTTTATCTGTTGCTTCGCTCTGCTCAACAGGTAGCTGCTCTTGCTGTTGTAACTGAGCTTTAAATTCCATAACTTGTTCACGAACTTGCTCGGCATAGCTAAGCTTAACTCCCGGGATCACAGCTTCTTGAGCACTACTACCGGCGGCATCGAAAATACAATTAACTAAATTAACTGGCTGAAAATAAAAAGGCTCGGCAATGTTTACGTTCTGTACTCGAGCAAATTTTAGGGTTAGCCGCTCTTTTTTAAATACCCCTTTATTGAGCAGTATTTCGTGACCATCTGTTATGCGGTATTTAAAATTTTGATAATAAGCAAAGGCATACAGCACTAAAACTAAAGAGGCTACGGCAACAGCTATTTGCCCCCAAAACAGCTTTTGCTCAACTTGCGTAACAAATAACACCAAAATTGGCAGTAAATTAAGTAGCCCATCTTTTATGAAGCGCAGTGCAAAGTGAACAATAAAATACAGTAGCGCCCATGGCGACACACGTTGCCATTGTTGATCACTCATCGGCAAGCTCATTTTCTTGAGTTGCTGCATTATCACCATAACTTTGCACGAACTGGCGAACATCATTGCATTGTTCGTCCGTTAACCCACTGATATGTAAATCAGCACTCATACCACCCGCACTGTAAAGCCTGAGTGTTGCGAGTCCTAACTTTCGCTCAATTGGGCCGCGATGAATTTCGGTGTGTTGCACGCGAGAAATAGGCAATAAGGTGATTTGTTGCCAAATTAAACCTCGCTTAAAGGCAATGTCATGCTCTCTTACTGCCACCCCTTTAGCGCGAACGCTGTAAAGGTTGTAAACCATCGACAGTATTACCAACAACGGCAAAACCAGCAGCCAAGGTGTGGCAATAGCTTCGCTAACGGCAGGATTAAAGTGCCGTACAGCAATAATCACGGCCATTAGAGGCACATAAAACAAAAACCAATTTAGTTGTACATGCCATATCGCATTATCTGCAAGTGGTTGAAATTGAATCGTTTGATGCTTTGGAAGGGTTTCTATTTGTTGATTACTAAACACGGTAATTCCTTGTAAAGGCCAGCGGTGCCGGCCTTACGTGCTAACACTGAGTTGTTATATGTTATAAATTATACCCAGCGTAGTTTTGTTGCAAGTGTATGGCTTGCTCCAGGTGCAAGTTCAACACTATCATCAAGGACATTAGCCGCTTCTAAACACAGCATGACGTGATATTCATCATCAGCAAAATTAGAAAGACGTTTTGATTTATCTATCCATGGGTTCCAAAGTACACAGGATGTTGAATTTTCGCGGCCTACTTCAATAATGCCATCAGGTGTAATGATACGCTGAGTGTCTTTTGCTTCGGTGTAAACCATATCTGTTTCACGCGCGAACGACACTAATTCATTTTGCTCAAATGGACCTTCAGCAAATTCAATGTATTTCGCGCCTTGCAGACCATCTACTTTTGTTTCTTCAATTGCTGGTGTTGGGAAGTACGTGTGCAGTGCTTGAGTAAACTGTACTGTTTGGTTATCTAAGTTCGTGGTTGTTAAACGCATCTCTAAGCTAGAGGTTAAAATAAACTCAGCCAATAACTTAGTTTTATAAGGCCAATACTTTTCATCAACTTGCGTCATCGGCAATGACAAACTGATATAAATAGAATCGTCTTGTTCTTTCACTTCTTCTGCGCGCCATAAACTTGTGCGAGCAACACCATGAGCTGGCCAGCCTTCATGTTGGCTTACTCCGAACCATGGCCAACAAATCGGAATACCGCCTCGCACACCTTTGCCTTCTTGGTAATCTTCTAATTCTGAGACCCATAATAGTGACTTTTTATCGGTTGGCGTGAACTCAGTGATCTGCGCACCTTGCAGAAAAATAGTTGCGCTACAAAACTCACTAGCAATTTTAATAAATTCAAGCCCGGTTTCACTTTGCTCAATCGTAACTGATGGCGATAACTTCATAATTCGTCCCATTTAATGAAAGAAAAATCCACCTTACCCAATGCAGTGGCTTTTAGTAAATAATATTTAGTTATTTGTATAAATTGTTTTACTACAAAGTGATGGTGTCACCTCGTAGTTGCATTTTAAGTGTTAACAACAATTACTCTATCTAAATTTTAACTTTTGCTTTTTAATTTCTGCTCTAATTATTTTAAAAGCATAAAAACAACCTTTATGGCCATAAATTATAAGCAATATAGTCATTATTTATTTGAACTCAATTTATTAGATGTGTAAAATTTTTTGATTGCGGTTGCTCCACGCCGCCTTATTTAAGAGACAGAAACATGCAAAAGTATGACGAGCTACTAGTGTCGCTGCGTAAAGTGATCAGAGCCATCGACCTTCATTCAAAACAGCTCAATAAAACCTCTGGCTTAACAGGCCCACAATTACTGATTATGAACGAGGTTGCACAAACCGATGGCATAACCGCTAGTCGCATTGCACAAAATGTAAATCTAAGCCCAGCGACGGTTACTAACATCTTAGACCGTATAGAAAACCGTAACCTGATCACTCGTGTACGTAGCCAATTAGATAAACGCCGAGTTAGTTTGCATCTCACAGAAGCGGGTAAACAGCTACTAGATCAAGCACCTCAGCCTCTGCAAGAACACTTCATTGAAAAGTTCTCAGCACTCGATGAGTGGGAGCAAAGCTTACTACTTTCATCAATGCAACGTATTGCCGCAATGATGGATGCAGATCAGCTTGATGCTTCACCTCTGCTTGAAGTTGGCGCAATCACCAAGACATTAGAACCACAGTAAAAATTAAAACTGATTGATTAATATTAATTTTCTGTGTCTAGTCTTGGGTTCAGCATGATTATCAACTATGCTTGGTAGTACCCATTCCAACACTAGCGAAAATTCATGCTTAAACTATCAAAGTTAGCCCTCGCAATAGCCTTGGGCACAACTTCAAGTCTTAGTCAGGCATCTGAAATTGATGACCTTCAAAAGCAGCTGCAATTGCTGAAACAGCAAATGCAACAACTGCAAAGCAAACTTGATGCTGCCGAAGAAAAATCGCAGCAACAAGCCGAAAAACAAGCGCAGATTGATGCACAAGTAGCAAAACAGCAAAAGCAACTTGAGCAACAAACAGCAGCTGTTGAAGCTCCTAAAAAAGAATCTGGCATTAAGGTCGGGGGTGCAGTACGTACCAACTTCAGCCATACATCTTATAACGATGGTAATAAAAACCGCGGTGGTGACTTTGATTTTGACATCTTCAGGCTAAATTTTGCAGGCGATGTCGGTGATGTGCAGCTTAACGCTGAGATCCGTTTTTTCGATTACATGACTGCAGTTAAGTATGCCTATGCAGCCTATGACTTCGCCGAAGACTGGCAGGTACAGGCAGGTATTACCAAAGTGCCCTTTGGTAACTGGCCTTATAACTCACACAACTACTTCTTTGGCACCACTTACTATATTGGTCTTGAAGATGACCACGATCTGGGTGTGCTATTCAAGCGCAAAATTGCTGACAACTGGCAAATTGATCTTGGCTTTTTCAAAAATGATGAGCTAGGTGGTGTTGATGGTTACGTAAGCGACAGAAGCGACCGCTACTCATATGATGTTGTTGGTTTCCGCTCAGCTGATGAAGGTGTATATGCCGAACCAACCAATGCGATTGGTGAGTACAACACCTTCTCTGGTCGTTATGGCTATCATTTTGAGCATGACGGCGGCACCACCGAGCTAGGTATTTCTGCGTTATCGGGTGGCTTGCATGACGGTGAAGATAAAGCCGGCGATTACTACGCTTGGGCTGTGCACTTAAACAGTACTATTGGTCCATGGAATTTCCAGCTCCAGCATGGTGAGTATAACTACGATATCGACAACGTCGACCGTATGGCCGTGGGTGCTTATGCGTTTTACGATAGTATTGCCGCAGAAGCGACCATGACTAATGCTAATATCGCTTACAGCCTGCCTGTAGAGTGGGGGCCGGTAACAAACCTGCAGTTTTATAATGACTACGGCATCATTTATGACAAGTCAGATAACAGCGAAGATACATGGATGAATGTAACCGGTGTATCTGTTGCCGCAGGTGGCTTATTCACTTACTTTGATTTTGTACAAGCGAAAAACCAACCATTTGTTGGTGGTTCAATTGCTGGCGACAGCGACGAGACTGAAACCCGCTTCAATATCAATATAGGTTATTACTTTTAGTAACCCTATTGCTCCATACACCTATTTAGCCCAGCCTTGCGCTGGGCTATTTGTCACACCTCAAACCAGTTACAAATGCAAACGAAAACTATTGCCATTTAGTTGGCTGACAGCTAGTATCCTTTTCCTTTTTAAATTACCTAAAAAGGTGACTTTTGGAACGCTATTACGCTGAAGTTTTAAATTACATTTCACGCTCCGTTGGCTGTAAAGAAAAGGCGCAAAACATTGTACAAGAAGCCTACTTAAGGATACTGAATCATAAGAAAAACAATCCAAATCATGATTCAACCCAGCAGCGTGCTCTATTTTTTACTACAGCAAAAAACATTGTTATCGATCAGTATCGTAAAAAGCGAAAAGTAACCGAAGAGGTTGAACTAGATCTTATTGCTCCCGCTGACTTTGAGCCAGAATCAAAACTCGCGGCACAGCAACAACTCAAGCAACTTTACCAATGCATTGAACAGCTGCCGCAAAAAACAAAACAAGCCTTTGTACTTTATAAGTTTAAAAATCTTAGCCAACATCAAATTGCATCGCAAATGAACATTTCTGTTAGTATGGTTGAAAAGCACCTAGCAACAGCCATGATGTTATGCCGTGAAACACTGAATAGAAAATAGGAAAGTATACAATGGACCGTCAGCAAACATTATTGCAAGAGCAAGCAAATAAGTGGCTAGAACAGCAAAAGTGTGGCTTTACTACAGAACAAGAAGAGCAATTTCAGTACTGGCTTTCACTAAACCCTGATCACAAGGCTATTTTCGAAGAAAGTAAACAAATAGACGGCTTGTTAGCACAGTTTTCAGAACAAGAAATCGAGAACCTATCTACATCAAAAGTCTTTCGTTTTTCACAAGCAAATGTATGGATGGCAACAGCAGCATGCTTAGCGATATTCATGATAAGCCTGATCAGTTTCACATTATTGCCCCATACTGAAAGCAGCGATTACAGTGCTCAATATAGCTCAGCAGTTGGTGAGCACCTTAAAGTAAACCTACCTGAAGGCTCTAAGCTATATTTAGATGCACAAACAAACCTAAACATTAATTTTAATGAGCACATTCGCTCTAATACCTTAGTAAAAGGGCGAGCCTTATTTGATGTCACGACAAACCCCAAGCGACCATTTATCGTCAATACAGATACCACTAAAATAACCGTGTTAGGTACTAGGTTTACAGTCGATAAAAAACCATTAAACACTCGCATTCTCGTCTCGCATGGTAGAGTCAAGGTTCAAAGTAATCAGCATATCGTTGAACTAATACAAGGTCAGCAAGCTTATGTTAATGAGCAAGGTATCTCTGTTGAAAATATCAACCCAACTCTTATTGATGCATGGCAACATGGGCGACTAATTTTTGACAACACACCTCTCAATGAAGTTTTTGTAGAGTTCCACCGATACCATAACAGAGAATTTAAATTTGCCAGTAATGAATTGAGCCAACTACCTTTGTCTGGAACATTTAATGCCTCAGAATTGGATAATTTTTTAAAATTATTACCCCATGTAGTTCCTGTTAAAATAAAAACAGAAAAAGATCAGATAATTATAAACAAACTATAATTTATAAAGTTTTTATTGAGGGATTCTCATTCTCATTCGTTTTCATTTTAGTTAGTTAATTACTTGGATGTAAATGAATGAAAACCCCTTACTCTTTAACCACTAAATTATCACCTTTGGCATTTGCACTTGGGTTAGCCCTAAGCGCTCCCCTTGCCGCTCAAGATAGAGCGGTATTTACTTTTAACATTGCTGAGCAATCATTAAGTAACTCACTTAACCAGCTAGCACAGCAAGCGAACATGAACCTTATTGCTGATGCAAAAATATTAGAAGGTATTGTCGCTCCTTCAATACATGGCCAAAAATCAGTATATGATGCTTTAGAAGTCGCTCTTAAGAATACAGCTATTCGAGCAGAAGTAATCGATAACAGTATTGTTATAAAGTCGACCAATTCAAAAAACTCAACCTCTTCTACTACCGGTAAAGACAGCGCTGTCTCTAATGATTTAACAGAAAAACAAAAAGATATAGAAGTTATCGTAGTAAAAGGTACGCAATTAAAAATAACTCGAGAAGAGATGGACCGCACAAGCGGCCTTTCAAACTCTGATATTTTTTCAACTTTTTCAGGAATTGAGGCGAATAATATTCGTAACGAAGCAGGTGCATTAGACGTGGGCATCCGAGGCGTACAGGGTGAAGGCCGAGTTCCCATTTTTATTGATGGTAGCTTACAGTCTACTCACACTAACCGCGGTTATATGGGCACCTCTGATCGCACTTACATTGACTCAGACCTGATCAGTACAGTGAATGTCGAAAAAGGCCCTACGGCAAAAGCCTCACCATTTAGCGCAGGCGCTATCGGTGGCACAGTCAGTATGAGCACTTTAAATCCTGCTGATATTTTAAAGGAAGGTCAAAATTTAGGCGCATTAGTAAAACTAAAAACATACAACAACAACTCCATGCCAAAAGTAAGTGATGACCCTGTAGAGCAAGAGTATTACCAAGTAGCGCCAAGCCATAACAGTACAGACTTTGAAAACGGGTCAATGGTTCTAGCTACAGCTTATAAAAATGATGACTTCAGCGCAGTATTTGCTTTTAGTGACAAAAAGGTCGGCAACTACTTTGCTGGTAGTAATGGTTATGAAGATTTTGTTGAAGTTGTTGAGGGTTGGCTGAGTACTTTTGAAATTCACCCTCCGGTATCACCTGGCGCAGAAGTCGTTAATACGAGCTTTGAAAGTGAATCTTACTTAGCTAAATTTAGTTATGAGTTTACCGATGAACACACTCTCGAAGTCAATACCCGCCATCATCAACAAGCCGCAGGGGAAATGCTCGCTTCTTATTGGCACAAATATGAAGAAGGTGATTACCGCCGCCTACCTGACGGCACATGGGAAGAAATTCCTGCAGGTGAAGAGGCAATGCCACAATGGCAACTTGGTACAGCACATGTAAATAGTATCAGTGCTATTTACCACTACTTACCAACGAACAACTCACTTATCGATTTGAAAGTGAACCTTTGGAACACGCATGCAAAATTAGATCAATACAATGCATTGGCAAGCAACCTAGGTTCAAACGCATTACAATATACCCACCAGTATGCAAATACTCGTTCAGGCTTTAGTGCTTATAATGTATCAAGCTTTAAAATTGCCAGCCAGATCCCTACAACCTTAACCACTGGCTATGCGTGGCAGTCTGAAGAATTAAAACCAAAAGAAGGTTATGAAGACACCTTCTATACAAAATACCCTACATCACGTGATGGTAAGCGAACCTCAAATAGTTTTTTTGCTAATGCGCAATTAGATTTTAATGACTTAGAACTACTACTAAACATGAACCTTCATGATGCCAAAATTGAAGACCGCCAAGCTGAATTAGAGCATAACTTTGATGCTAAACTAGATTTAACCTTGCAAGCTTCATATCTTCTGATTGGCAACACATTTGTATCTGCTAAGTATAGTAAGGCATATCGAATGCCGAGTTTATACGAGGGAACCGTTTCTAATGAGGTGTTTTCTTTCTCACCCGGCTACCCAATTACTCCTGAGCGAACAAATTCATACGAATTGAATATTGAAAGCACATTTAGTGACATCATCGCAACCAATGATAACTTTACTTTCAATTTCAGCCTATTCCACACTGAAATAAAAGATATGCTTGCTACGGCGAACCTAGCCAACAAGGATCCTGAAGCGTATTCTTGGCAACGCACCTATGCATTTACAAACTATGACTCATTCACCCTTCCCGGTATCGAGTTAAAACTAGATTATAAAAGTCAGTACCTCTATGCATCTGCATCAATGATCAATTACCAAGACGTAGAGATGTGTTCAAATGAATTGGCAGATATTGGCGGTGCTGAACGTTGTAATAGTGAAGGCTTTTTAGGCAGTTTAACCCCGTTGCGAATTCCTCCAGAAAAGAGTTACATCGTCAATATCGGTGCAACCTTGTTTGAGGATTCATTAGATACAGGTTTTATTTATAAAAAGCATACCGATAAGCGCCACCCTGGCGGCTTCTTATCATCAACAGGTGTTGATGCACTTGAGTATATCCCATCTGGTTATCAATTAGATTTTTACCTTGATTACACGTTCAACGAAAGCCTGAGTGGCTATGCATCTGTAACTAATCTAACTGACCAATATAAAGTTTCAACGGGTTCTATTGTCGCCATGCCCGAGCCTGGAAAGACCATTACTCTTGGCCTAGAAATCAAACTTTAAGTTCTTATTTTACCTTATACATTGCAGCGATCATTTTTCACTGCAATGTGCTTTATCTATGGAGTAAACATGTCTCTTACCATTACTGAACATTCTCGATCTCAAGCACTAAAAACAGCAACGACTGATGTGCACAATAATGTCGATAAAAGCATCATGGCCCAAAACCCATTTGCCGATACAAGCAGCTATCTATTATTTTTAAGTTTACAGTACAACTTCTTGAAAGATGTTAGTGCATTATACGAACACCCAGAACTTGCTAAGCATATAAATGATCTAATCGCACGTCGTCGCTTGTCTTTATTAGAACAGGACTTTCAAGACCTGAAATACGCATTACCAGAAACCCCTTTAGAACCTTCTATCACCCATGAGACAGATTTTGCTACCGCTTTAGGTTGGCTCTATGTTGTTGAGGGCTCAAAAGTTGGAGCTGCTATGCTTGGTAAGCAAGTAGAGGCACAGCTAAACTTCGATGCTAACCATGGCGCTCGATATTTGAAAGGACCTGGAGCAGGTCGAGGAAGTGCATGGCGAGAACTCACACAACTAATAGACACGTTAGAGCTAACACAAGACCAAGAAGCTGCTCTAATTGAAGGTGCTCGCCAAGCCTTTGCACGTTTTCAACAATTTCAAAGCCAAGTGTATTCATGAAATTTAACCTTCGACTAATAAGGTACAAACAAACCACACTAAAACTAAGTGGGTTTACTTTAGTAGCTCTAGGAGTTGTAGGTATGGCTTTGCCTATTATGCCAACAACGATTTTTTTTATACTTGCCCTAGTGTGCTTTAGTCATGCTTCACCAACACATGCAAAGCAGTTACTTAACCACCCTCGCTTTGGATTAACATTGCGTTTATGGCAAGAAAACAAGGTAATACCTGTCAAAGCAAAGCTCATGGCAGTAACGTGTATATGTTTTAGTTTCTCATTATTAGCCTTAGCAGAACCCGCTCTATGGCTGGTTTTCATGATTGGTTTTATAAAGATTCTTATTGTGACATATATCCTTACACGACCATCAAGCATCGCTTAGTACATACTATAAAGCATGTTGGAACTAAACTTCACAGTCAAACACCTCCATGCTTTTTTACTTTTTAACAATGTAGCTTTGGAATATTGATAAAACGTTACAAACACAAAACAAAGAATATTCAGGTCCGATCTGTACCTTTAGTAAAAACATTTTCTGGATATACAAATGAAAATCATTATTATATAACATCATTCTAAGCCCGATTTATTGTTAAAAGCTGTATAGCAGCTTTGCCTGATTATCACTTAGAAATTATGGGTATAACCCTATGACAACATCAACTACCCCGTGCATTTACTCTATAGACGTTGCAGAGGAACATATTCATGCCAATACTCGAGCTACTTTCTCGAGCTGAAAAGCTAAAACAAGCGATAAGCATCATAACCGATGACATTGATCATCATTTATTAGCGTTAGCGCCTAGTGCTGATTTAGATAACTATAAAAAGTTTTTAACCTTACAGTATGTCTACCAGTTAGAATTAAAAGGCCTCTACGAGCATGCTGGTTTACATCAATATATAGATAACTTACATGATCGTACGCGATTATCTTTAATTGAGCAGGACTTAGATGATTTAAAGCACCCATTACCAAATCATCAACAGCACCCCTGCCGCTTTCAAAATGCCGACTTTGCCTATGTACTTGGTTGGCTGTATGTAATTGAAGGAGCGCAATTTTCTGCAGCTACATTAGGCAAACAGGTGGAAGCTGAGCTAAAGTTAAATAATCAACGTGGTGCACGCTACCTTGCTAAAGCCAGTGAATACTCTAAAGGCTGTCAACTAACTCATCTTATTGATAACCTTGAGCTCTGTGAACAGCAACAAGCCACCTTGATAGAGGGTGCTGAGCAAGCACTGCAACGATTTAAGTTTTATCAGGCTCAACTTTATTGATGAATGTGAGAGCGGCGTTTACCGCCTATAAAAATGGCTGCTATCAATTACTCGGGTTATTGATGGTGGGTTTAGGTATCATAGGTATTGCATTACCTGTGATGCCTACGACTATCTTTTTTATACTAGCATTGGCGTGCTTTACCCGCTCATCACCCAAGCTTTCTGCTTGGCTACTAAACCACCCCAGATACGGCCAACCGTTAAGGTTTTGGCAAGAGCATAAGGTTGTCCCTACCCGTGCTAAGTTATTAGCAGGTTTGGGGATGACTATCGGATATGCTTTTTTACTACAAAGTGCCGCGCCAATTTGGGTGATGTATTTAGTAGCAGTGATTGAATTGAGCGTATTAGCCTATTTAATTAACCGCCCATCTGAGCCCAATAAACCAACCCTAATTCAAGTTAATATAACCACACAGATGCGCTTGATGTTGCTCGCTTGTTTTCTCAGCTCGCAACTAGCAGTTATGGCTTACCTCGCTATTCATTTCTAGCACAAAGAAATGTAAAGAACGTAAACCTGCTTGTTATCAGTAATACAAATCATTATCATATTTGTATCTTTAACGAATAAACCGCATTATGTTCTCATTTAACAAACGCAGCTTTTATAGCGTTAGCCGCGCCTTACACATATACCTTTCAACGGCCTTATTCTTTTTGCTTATTTTGTTTTGTGTCAGTGGCATCATTCTTAACCACGTTAGTTGGCTCGAAAATGATAAACATAATGGTCAGAACCAACTACTTGTTTCTGCTGAGTTATTTGAAAAAGCGCAAACAAACCTCGACACATTACCAAGCCTTTACCCTGAAATAGAGCAATACATGCAACAGCAGTTTTCACTCAGCAATGTAAAAAGTATTGAGTGGGAAAAAGAAGATGCCTTGGTAATGCTCGACTACCCGCTTCCGGCTGGTTTTGCCTACGCCGAAATCGATTTTCAAACCGGTGAACTTAATATTGATTATCAAACTGGTGGCTTTATGAGCCTGATAGGCGACTTACACAAGGGTCGCCATACAGGCGAAGCATGGAGCTGGGTGATTGATATCTCAGCTGTTTTGATGATTCTGTTTGCTATTACCGGATTATTTATCCTCTTTCAAAACCGTAAAAAACGTGCCGCAGGTCTATGGTTAACGCTGCTTGGTGTTGCCACGCCTTTGGTTATTTATCTAGTTTGGGTGCCTCAACTTAAAGGAGTATCTTAATGAAAAAAGCCCACTTACTCGTTGCTCTACTAATTGGCTGTTTATTCAGCCCACTGAGCTTTGCAAAAGATCCCAACCTCACCGTTGAATTTACCTTACCTGAGCTAGATGTTTCCCCATATCATCGCCCTTACGTGGCGTTATGGCTAGAAACACCTGAACGTAAACACGTTACCACTATTGCACTTTGGGTCGAAAAAGCTGAATGGTTTAAAGACTTACGTCAGTGGTGGCGAAAAGCAGGTCGTAGCAACGACAGTTTTGATGGTGTAACAGGTGCAACAAAACGCCCAGGCACTTACACCATTGAGTGGCAAGGTAAAGATTTAAAGGGCAACCCAGTTAAACCTGGTAGCTACCTACTAAATGTTGAAGTTGTACGTGAAGAAGGTGGCCGAGATTACACCCGCGTTGAAATCGACTTAACGAAAGACGGCAAAGTCACAATTAAAGGCGAAAAAGAGTTCGCGACTAGCTTTGTTACCATTACCAGTAATTAAGGACAAACAATGAAATTAAAATTATTAAAAACGGCGCTGATCGGCGCCGTGACCTTCACAGCAATTGCATCTGGCTATGCACAAGCACATGCCCGTTGGTTAATGCCATCTCACACTTCTTTATCTGGTGAGAAAACTCACTATGTGATGATCGATGCCAGTATTTCTAATGAGTTATTTAGCCCAGATAAAGCATACCGCCCAAAACAAAAAGGCGCAGAGTATGACGACAACTTATTAATTGCCCTTGCTCCAAATGGCAAGCCGGTTGAAGAAACGATTCGTGCATACTATTTAAAACGCAAAAACTCAGCGGCAGTGAGCTTAACGCAAGACGGTACTTACCATATTGCTATGCAGCAAAAGCCAATGCTAATGACTTTCTATAAAGATAAAGACGGCAATCGCGGCCGTGTTTTCGCAGGTAAAAAAGAAGCAGACCTACCAGCAGGCGCAACCGACGTGCGCACTGTAAAATCAATCGCAACTGTTGATACTTTTGTTAGCCGTAATGGTACTTCTAAGCCAACATTGCTTGGTCAGGGCTTAGAAATTTCAGGCCCTACTCACCCGAACGATCTATTTGCTGGTGAAGAAGCTAAGTTCCAATTACTAATGGATGGCAAACCAGCTGCTGACGTTGAGCTTGCTATTGTTCGTGGTAGTGCTCGCTACCGTAATGAGCGTGACGAAGTTAAAGTAACAACCGATAAAAAAGGTTTCTTTACTGTGACATTCGCTCACGCCGATATGTATTTGATTGAAGCATCTGTTGATCAAAAACCAGCAGAAGCAGATATCGATAACGTTCGTTACTCATTATTCACAACGCTTGAAGTAGCGCCTGAATAATATGCTGATTAGGCCTTAGCAAAGGCCTAATTCGACTTTCGAGGAAAGCTGTAGTCAACCGTGTGATCGCAGCTACCGTCTTTCTCGCAATCATTTACCCCATCACCATCGACATCCCAGCTTGGGTGCATGTCTTTTAATGTATTTTTTAATACCGTGATATCGGCTGTAAATTCACTTTGCTCATCACGGCGCGCAGCATTGCGCATTAGAAACACTCGAATCACATAATCGCCATTATTAGGAATTTTAACCTCGGCATGATCACCTTTTGCCGGGCCAACAAACAAAGCAGTTGGGTTGCCTTTTGGTAAAATATTAAAGTAGTTGCTTAAATTTGATGGAGAAAAATCAACCTTTAAAGTAGTGCCTTTATTAAGGTTAATTTGATATTCCAGCATCTCATAACCTTTAATTGTGTCTTTAACTTGCCAGCTTTGCTGCACCGCAATATCTGAAGCTAGCAACTCATAATGACGACTATTTGGTAAATTTTGTTCGGCAAACACTAAGCTACTTGTAGCCACCGAAAAACAAAACCCTATTAATAACAACAACTTCATATTCAACCTCCTTTTAAATTCTTTTTTAAAGAATGATAAACGCTAATTATACAATTTTTAATTCTTTTAAAGTGAACTTATAGTTACTCCATCGCAGACACACTGCTTAACTAAACAGGATACCTACTATGAAACTTTTTACTTTAATCTCAGCTCAACCACACTTACAAAATATTAGCACTTTATTGGCACGTATTGGTTTATCGGCCATCTTTTTACTAACCGGCTTTAGCAAAATAGAATTCTTTGATGCAACAGCACAGTACATGGCATCAGTAGGTTTACCAGAGTTCTTACTGCCGTTTGTAATTGCCTTTGAAATTGTTGGCGGGTTATTTATTTTACTGGGCTTTTTAACACAACTTACCGCTGTCGCTTTTGCTGGTTTCAGCCTAGTTAGTGCTTTGTTATTCCACTTTCAGCTTGATGATCAAATGCAATTTTTAATGTTCTACAAAAACATTGCAATGGCAGGCGGCTTTTTAGCATTAGCCAGTGTTGGTGCAGGCAAAATCAGCCTAGATCAACTAGTGTTAAAACGTAGTCAGGCATAACATTTATCCCAGCCAATAACCTAGGTTGTTGGCTGAATTTGTTTTTAAGAGGGCGCGAATATGGCAACGTTATTAACAGCAACCAGCCATGATATTGGTGGGCTCGATGTAAAGCGCATCTTGCCTCATTTTGACAAAAAAATGGTTGGCCCATTTATCTTTTTTGACCATATGGGGCCAAATCACTTTCCTCCCGGTGAAGGCATAAATGTGAGGCCTCACCCTCATATTGGCCTATCAACGCTCACTTATTTATTTACTGGCAGTATTTACCATCGCGATTCGCTAGGTAATAGCCTGCAAATAGAACCCGGCGATGTTAACTGGATGACCGCAGGTCGCGGTATAGTGCACTCAGAAAGAGAAAGCCTTGAAGTGCGGGCGAGCGAGCACGACATTAATGGTCTGCAATGCTGGGTTGCTTTACCTGAGAGCATGACCGAAATAGCACCACGCTTTGAGCATATCAAAAAACAGCAGCTGCCTGAGAGAATCGAAAAAGGCGTGCTGATGCGACTCATTGTCGGTGATGCTTATGGCTTAAGCTCCCCTGTGAAAAGCTACTCACCGATGTTTTATGTAGATACTGTAGCCGAGCAAGGTAGCCATATAACTAAACCGCACCCTCATCATGAAACCGCCGTGTATGTTATTTATGGTGAAATTAGTGTGGGTGATACCCGCTATACCCAAGGCGACTTTGTACTACTTGATGACAGTGAACACGAAGTAACGACTCTGGTGCACAGCCGCTTTATTTTACTCGGTGGCAGTAAATTTAATAAAGTCCCGTATTTACATTGGAATTTTGTCGCTTACAGCAAAGAGCGCATCGAGCAAGCAAAACAAGATTGGCAAGCACAGCGCTTTGCTAAAATTCCCGGTGATGAGCTTGAGTATATTGAGTTGCCCTCACCTAAAAAGTAAACTTTTTCAGCATTTACAGGTACTATTAGGTAGTTAAGTAAGCAAAGGAACATCATGCTAAGAATTACGCTAGAACAGTGGCGCATGTTTCGTGCTGTTGTTGAATTTGGAGGCTTTAACCAAGCCTCACAAGGTATTCATAAAAGCCAATCGAGTATTCATAATGCAGTTGGCAAAATTGAATCTGCACTCGATGTAAAGTTATTCAGCATTCAAGGCCGTAAAACCGTGCTCACTGAAGCCGGCGAAATGATGCTGCGCCGTGCTAATTACTTACTTGATGAGGCAGCTAAAGTTGAGGCCATTGGGCAAACCTTGGGTGAAGGTATCGAAAGTAAGTTACGCATTGCTGTTGATGCTATTTTCCCACAACAACTGCTTTATAAAGTACTTAACGACACGTCATCGCAATACCCGCAACTGCGTATTGAGCTGCATGAATCTGTGCTAATGGGGGGCAATGAGCTGCTCGAAAACGATCAGGTTGATATTGCCATTACCGGCTTTCCAATTGCAGCAAACTTTCACGAAGAGTTATGTGATATCGAGTTTATTGCTGTAGCACACCCAGATCACCCCTTGCATGAGATAGAGCGTGAAATCACACTCGAAGATTTAAAATCACACCGCCAAATTGTTGTTCGCGATTCAGCGAATAAGCACAAACAAGATGGTGGCTGGTTAGGTGCCGATCAACGCTGGACTGTTACTCATTTACGCACTTCAATTGATATGATCAGTAATGGACTGGGCTTTGCGTGGTTACCAAAAGTCGCGATAGAAAAACAACTTGCGGCAGGGCAAATGAAAGCACTTAATTTAACCCATAACAGCAGTCGCAGCGCTAAGTTACATTTACTCTTTAAAGACGGTGACAAACTGGGTCCTGCAGCACGCTCGTTTATTGGCGAGTTGCGTTATCAAGTAATGGAAAACCTATAGCTTCAAGGGCGTTTCAGCAATACCTTTAACGCCCGGCTCGAGAATAAACACGCCACCACTGTGCGGGTAATCAGCGAGCACTGAGTCTTCTAGCCCTACTGCCGCAGTTGTCACTGCCAGATGCGTGAGCTCTTCACCTACAAATGCGACACTCGTAACACGCGGTGCGGGTAAGCGAATAAACTGTACTTGCTCACCGTTTGGGGCAAAACGATACACGCCATAACCATTCCATGCAGCAACCCACAGATGATCTTCGCTATCGACGGTCATGCCATCAGGAAAACCCATATTGTCAGTAAAGCGAATAAACTCTTGTTTATCAGCAAGCTCGCCATGCTCATTCAGAGTGAAGCGGTAGATTGTTTGTTTATCTGAGTCTGTAGAATATAGAAACTGGCCATTTTTACTTACCGCAGGCCCATTGCTAATGGTGTAGTCATGATCAACTGCTGTCGGAGCCTGACCATGACCAAAACGGTATAACTTGCCACTATTGGTTTGCTCTTGAGAGTCCATTGAGCCAAAAAAGCCAAAGCCTTGGCGAGACGTTTTACCATCGTTTAAGCGGTTTTGTGAGGGTTCGTGATCGATTGAGTAAAGAAGTTCGCGGCTAAAGTCTTCACTATTAAGCTTATAAACGCCTTTAGCAAAGCCTGCAACTAACTCTGCTTGCTCGGTTTCCATCACCCAACAAATAGGTTCTGGCATAGTAAACTGGCTAACGCGCATCGATTGACACTGCAAACGAAACAAACGCTGCCCTAAAATATCGACCCAAAATAAACAGTTATGTGCCTTAGCAAAATAGGCACCTTCACCTAATTGGCATTGGCTAGAAATGATTACTTTAATGGTGTCATCGAGCATAGGCTTCATTACACAAACTGCTGAACTATTCTCATTCTATCTGTGTATGAAAATAAGTGCTAGACCAGATAAGCCCGCAACCAGCAAGATGATGCCGCGAATGGCCTTTTCATTGAGGTTATTGTTGATCACAAACGACAAGCCCCAGCCAATTAAAATAGCGGGTAAGCAGAAAAAGAACAGCTTTACATCAGCCATATCGGCTGAGCCTGTCAGCATCAATACAATAATGCCAAACAAGTTTATAAATACAAAAAAGGCACTCAGGTTTGCTTTAATTTTGTCTTTATCTTCAGCTTGATAGAGTAGCCCCATCGGCGCGCCACCGGCTGACGTTGTAGTACCTAAAAAGCCCGACGACATTGACGCGAGTAAGCTTGTAATGGTGGAAATTTTCGGTTTCATACCTATGATAGACAATGCCACCACTACCAAAATACTCACTCCTAGCAAGAGTTGATACTGCTTAGCATTGACATACCACATCACCACAGCAGCAAAGATAACTCCCACTGCACCACCAATAATGGAAATGCCTGTTTGTTTCATGTCTATCGCGCCGCGGTGTTTAATCATTAACACCGACGTTAAAAACAGCGCATTCAGAATCATTGGCCCAGGCACCAGCTCTGGCATAAGCCAGTAAAGCACAGGCACACATAGCATGCCTAGACCAAAGCCAATAACACTTTGCAGGCAAGCGCCAATAATCAGAATTAAATAAACAAGTACAAAGTCGGTCAAACTTTCTTACCACCTTCCTAAGTATGAGCTCTGTTGATTCTATAACCCATATTTTATTATTATAGTATCATTTGAATTATGTAAAAATTTTTATTGCAAGCTAGTTTTTTTGCGATTGTTTCGCAAAATTATGTCCAACCTGCATCCACTATCAATGATTGTGCTGTCATCATTCGGCTGTCATCAGCGGCCAAAAACAATGCCGCATTTACCACATGGTCTGGTTGAATTGTTTCGTTAATACACTGACTTAAACGAACATCTTCAATCATTTCTGGGGTTAGCCAATGAGTGATTTGGCGCTCTGTCATCACCCAACCCGGAACCAGTGAATTCACACGAATATTGTCTTTACCATATGAAGCAGCTAATGAACGGGTTAAACCTTCAATCCCCGCTTTGGCAGTTGTGTAGGCAGGCATACCTGTTTGCTTAATACGCCAACTAACCGACCCCATATTAATAATGCTACCACCACCTAAACGCTGCATCTGTTCAACCACAGCTTGCGATGAAAAGAAACACGGGCGCAAGTTAACTGCAAACTTGTCTTCCCAATATTTCACATCCATATTTTCAGCGGCATGACGGGTGTCATCGGCTGCGTTATTAATTAACACACCTATGTCACCCTGTTGCTGACGAGTTTGCTCAATGGCCGCTTTTAAGGCTTCAACATCACGAATATCGCAATGGATAAACTGCGGATCAAACTCATATTTACCAGCTAATTTTGCGCATAACGCATCGCTTTGCTCAGTTGCAATATCAACAAAGGTGACTTTCGCGCCCTGCTCGCAGAACCGCGTTACCATTACTTCACCAATTCCCGATGCACCACCAGTAATAAACACACTCTTACCAGCAAGGCTTGGGTAAACTGTTTTTAGCTCGTTCGAATTTGGCATGATAACCTTTTGTTTTAAAGTAATTACAACGTCAAAAAGTGATACTTATTGAGCCGCTTCTTTTTCGGCGATTTCTTTTTCAATAAACGCCATTGCTTCATCAATCATGTACGTCATCATGTTTTTAGCACGCTCAGGGTCGCCGCTCGCAATCGCGTTATACACTTTAAAGTGCTCTTCAGCGATTGCCTTTTTATTGCCCTTAGCAGGTGTAGTATGCTGAATACTTACATGCAGAGCCGTGCTAATAAAATCACGTAATTGATAGAAAAAACGGTTACCACTGGCATGCAAAATAGCCGTATGGAAAGCAAGGTCTGGCTCATGCATTACGCCTTCTGGCTCTTCTGCTGCCGCTTGCATTTTATCTAGTGCCATTTTAATTTCTGCAATGGCTGCTTGGTCGCCTTTTCTTGCTGCAAGTGCTGCTGCTTGTGGCTCAATCGCCAAGCGCACTTGTAGAAATTCTTTAAGTACGTAAAGTGATGGGCTGCTTTCTAACAACCATTTTAATACGCTTGTGTCGTATAAGTTCCAGTTCTCCGCCGACTCAACACGAATACCTTGTCGTGGACGAGAAGAAATCAGTCCTTTTGCAGCAAGCATTTTCACTGCTTCACGAACAGCTGTGCGGCTAATACCATACACTTCACAAAGTTGTGCTTCGGTTGGTAGCCCCGTTTCAGTGTTATAATCACCAACAATAATTGCTTTACCAAGCTCATTGGTAACTTGTTGTGATAGGTTTAAATTTTCTAAACGCGCCATGTGTGTTCCTCAAAAGATCTGAGTAATATGATACATCTATAAAGCTATTCCGTCATCCTGGAAATAATTTATTAAAATCAATAACAAGCAAAAAACAACCTAATACAAGTGTCTATATTTCGAACAACATAGTCGCCATTTCACCTACAGACTGTCACCTTATTTTAACAAATCTCTTTCACTTAACCTATTTATAATATAATATTTTTATTCAACAACTAAAAAAGCAAAATTCTCTTTCAAAATTAGGTGGAACACACGATGGTCGAACTAAGTACCTTAGACTGGGCAGTGCTAGCAGGATTTTTTGTCCTGTTACTAGGCGTTGTCGTGATGTCTATGCGACAAAAAGAAGAAGACACCGCTGATTACTTTTTAGCGGGTCGTAATGCAAGTTGGTTAGTGATTGGTGCCTCTATTTTCGCATCGAACATTGGCTCGGAACATTTAGTGGGCCTTTCAGGTTCAGGTGCACAATCGGGTATGGCACTGGCTCACTGGGAGATGCAATCGTGGATCATTCTACTGCTCGGTTGGATTTTCGTACCTTTCTATTGGAGTAGTAAAGTCTACACCATGCCTGAATTCTTAGAGCGCCGCTTTAACTCTAAATCACGTACCTTCTTATCTGTTATCTCATTGATTAGTTATGTACTAACCAAGGTTGCGGTAACGGTTTATGCCGGCGGTATCGCATTTAAAACAATATTAGGTATTGAGAGCATTTGGGGCATCGACTTCTTCTGGATTTCAGCGATTGGCCTAGTGGTTATCACCGGTATTTATACGGTACTTGGCGGTATGAAAGCCATTATGTGGACCTCGGTGTTGCAGACCCCTGTACTCATTATTGGCTCCTTAGTCATATTAGTTGTTGGTCTAGATAAAGTAGGTGGCTGGGCAGAAGTTGAGCGTATCAACGATGCTAATATGCACCTTATTCGCAGTGCTTCAGATGCTGAGTTCCCATGGCCTGGCATTGTATTTGGTTCATTCATTATTGGTTTTTGGTATTGGTGTACCGACCAATACATCGTACAACGTGTTTTATCTGCAAAAGGCATTAAAGAAGCGCGTCGCGGTACCATGTTTGCTGGTTACCTAAAATTACTTCCTGTATTTATCTTCTTAGTACCAGGCATGATTGCATACGCATTGAATGTTAAAGGTATTATTAGCTATGAAAGTGCTGACCAAGCTTTCCCAACTTTAGTTGCTGAGCTATTACCAGCCGGCGTTAAGGGGATTGTAATTGGTGGTTTAGTAGCAGCTCTTATGAGCTCTTTAGCATCATTATTTAACTCATCAGCAACCTTATTTACCATTGATTTCTATAAGAAATTCAAACCAGAATCATCTGAGAAGCACCTTCTGAAAGTAGGCCGTATTGCCACTATCGTGATTGTTGTATTAGGTCTTCTGTGGATACCCGTCATGAGCTTAATTGCCGATGTGCTTTATGAATATCTGCAAAGTGTGCAGTCTCTTATTGCACCAGGTATTGCTGCGGTATTTTTACTAGGTTTATGTAGTAAACGCATCACTCCAACAGCGGGTTTTGTGGGCTTAGTATCAGGTTTTGTGCTTGGTATGATCCGCTTAGTATTACTGCCATTTAAAGATGATTTAACAGGTTCATCATTTGCGTGGATCACCACAATGAACTGGTTATATTACTGTATTCTGCTATTTGTCGTGGTCGTTGCGATTATGATTGTGGTAAGTATTTTCACCAAACAAGCAGACGAAGAACAATTGAAAGGTCTTACTTTCTCAAGCCTAGATAAAGCAACTATGAAAGAAGTAGCTGCCGGCTTAGATAAGTGGGATTACATTCATACCGCGGGTATTATTGGTATTACTGCCTTTATTTACTACCGCTTCTGGTAATCGTTCGTTCCCAAAGTTGTAGGGCGCCAATTGGCGCCCTTTTTTAATCAGCGAGTTCTGGTGAAAACACAGGAAAACCGTTTTTATCCCACGTAATAATGCGTGCTCGCGCATGGCGGTTTGGGTCTGTAAGCGGTGTGCCTTTGAGCTCTTTATAGTCACGACTGTGATAAATCATTAAATCGGTTACACCATCTTCAGCTTTTACAAAACTGTTGTGCCCAGGGCCAAAACGACCTAGCTCAGCATTGGTGGTGAACACCGGCTCAGCCTTTTTATGCCAGCTAGCAGGGTCAAGTAAGTCAGCATTCACATCTGCCCATAGCAAGCCCATCGCATATCGATGATCGGTGGCACTGGCTGAATAAGTGACAAATATTTTATCGCCATGGGTGATTACTGCAGCACCTTCGTTCACCTTATAGCCTTGCACTTCCCAATCAAGGGTTGGCTCAGTAATCGCGATAATGGGTTCTTTAATTGATGTTGGAGAGTCCATTTCAGCTAACCATAAAGCTGAGTTATAAGTTGCAGGCTGGTTCTGCTGCGCCCAAATCATGTAACGCTTACCATTGTGCGTAAAACTTGTGGCATCAAGCGAAAAACTATCAAGGTGGCTAGTTACTTGCCCCATTTCTTGCCACTCACCTTGCATCGGATTAGCACTGTCGTTTTTAAGTGCATACATGCGAATACTGAACGGCTTTTCGATATCACCTGCGGCGAAGTAGATATACCAACTGCCATCTATCTGATGTAGCTCAGGGGCCCAAATATTGACACTCATTGGGCCTTTATCACGCTTTTGCCAAATAACCTTCGGCTCAGCTAATTTTAAATCGTTTAAACGACAAGCTTGGCGCAGCTCAATTTCATCAAATTTCGGCGAACTACCTATAAACGTGTAACAGCCACTTTTATCATCGCGAACTAACCAAGGGTCAGCACGTTTGAGTACAATGGGGTTATCAATTGGCGCTAAAGTCTTGCTACTATTAGCATCAGCAAGGGCTGACAATGGCGAGGCACTTAACGCACTAAGAAGCGTTAGCCGAGATAATTTTTTGAGCATAATGTGTCCTGTATTTCGTCTCGATTTTATTGTTAATATTGTATTACATATTATATAGTAGCTGAATGAACACAAGAGTTAAAACAACAAAAGGTATTCAAGCATGAGACCCGTAAGTAAGGTGACACACGCAATGAAGTGGCTTTCAACAGGGCTACTTTTTTCTGCCGCAGTCGTTTCTGCAAAGCAAGTTGAAGTACACGATCCGGTGATGACCAAAGAAGGCGAGACGTACTATGTATTTAGCACAGGCCCGGGCATTACCTATTATGAATCGAAAGATTTAACCAACTGGAAACTCACAGGCCGCGTCTTTAAAGATGAGCCGAGTTGGGCAAAGCGTATTTCACCAAGCTTTGATGGCCACTTATGGGCACCTGATGTGTATGAGAAAAATGGTAAGTTTTACCTTTATTACTCAGTCTCTGCATTTGGCAAAAACACTTCGGCAATTGGTGTAACGGTTAATGAAACCCTTGACCCATCATCACCTGATTACAAGTGGATTGACTACGGCATAGTGGTTGAATCAGTGCCTGAGCGAGACGATTGGAACGCTATCGACCCTGCAATAATCGAAGATGAGAATGGTACACCGTGGATGAGCTTTGGTTCGTTCTGGGGCGGCCTTAAACTAGTAAAACTTGATGATGACATGGTGCGCTTAGCAAAACCTGAAAAATGGCATCACATTGCGAGTCGTCCAAACACGGAACATGGCCCAATTGAAGCACCTTATATCTTTAAAAAGAACGGCTATTACTACCTATTTGTTTCGTTTGACAAATGCTGCCGTGGCGTAGAGAGTACTTACAACGTACGCGTAGGTCGCAGCAAAAATATCGAAGGCCCATATTTAGATCAGCAAGGTCGCTCTATGGTTGATGGTGGTGGCAGTTTAGTTATTGAAGGTAACAAAGATTGGGCTGCTCTTGGCCACAATGCTGCATACACCTTTGATGGCAAAGACTATTTAGTATTACACGCCTACGAAACCGCCGACAACGGCGTGCAAAAGCTACGTATTTTACCTATGAGCTGGAAAAACGATTGGCCGGTTGTTAACCCAGCCGACCTAAATAAGCTTAAAACCAAGCTTAAAAAGTAATTATTCAACACACAAAAAACCTGCAAAATTGCAGGTTTTTTATTTGCTTTAATGACCTCGTTTGAGGTTGAAAGTAGGTGTTATCAACTAAAATCAACCAAGGTAATATCAACGAGCATGGGGCTTTGGCAGCCTTGCTGATGCTTTTCTTCAATAAATGCGCTGTACACATCACGCGCCAAATGCGCAGGTATTAGCACCTCAAAGCGGCTGCCTTTATTCATTAGTTGCAACGCTTCTTGCAAGCCCACAATCGCCTCTGCAATTTCGTACTCTACAGCAGCACCTTGCTTTCGAGTATCAAACAACACCCGACCATTTGTAAGGGTAACGCGTTGATGCACAGTCACAGTGGCATCCCAACTAGGTTTATCCCCCTGACCTTGCTCAATCACTCTATAACCGAGCCCTGTGGGTGTTTGGTAAAAACTGTGTTGCTCAGCGCTGTTATCTAAAAGCGACGGTAAAACATGCTCTTTAGCCGTCGCAAACACATTGTTGCTTAACATAGCCAACTCTTTATTGTGCATTGATTAAACGAATACCATAGATACCACCGGCAACAGAATCTTTGTCGGCAGCAAAACGTAAGGTAAGGGTTTTCGACTTTTTCATTGCCTCTGTTAATGGGTAATCAATGGTGTAGAACTCATCCGTTGGTTTACCTACAGGCAAACTAACCGCAGCTAATTGCTCGCCATTTAATTTAATAGAGAAATGACGATCTACATCGCCAATAAAATAGCGAACACGCAAAGCAACCGCTTTTTGTTCTGGGTTACTAAGCTGATACTCAAACCAACCTGTCGCATCGCGCCAGTGATGACCATTATTAACACCTGCGCGGGTTCCCTCACCTTTAAAGTCGTGTTCGACTTCAGGTTGTTGTTCACCCGGTGTAATTTGGTCAACGGTTAATAAACGAAGCTGTTCTTTCGCTTGCTCAGCCGCTTTTGCATCGGCAACAAATTGCGTGAACTCTGCTTCGCTTTGCTGCGGCCAATACACTTGATAGCGACTATCGTGTAAGCGGAAGAACGGAATTAGCTCTGTGCTTTTAGTGTTATCGATGCCTTGCTTGGCAATCGCCACATTTTTATCGGCGATAAATGCAAGCTCTTGGCCCGGTTTACGAGTAAGATCGGCTATAAATTTTTCTGGCTCACTCAGCATTATTGGTAGAGCCTCTGGCGGACAAGTCGGCCCTGCGGCGATGTGGCCCATGCGGCTATTATCAGCAACAAAGTTAAGCTGTTCATTTGCAAATGCTTGTACTTTGGTAGCCATTACAACAGGCCCATACATCACAGAGTAATAATGCTGGCCATCAGGTAGCTGCTCAGTATAAAGCTTAGGACTAAGCTCAAAGGCAAGCTTGTCACCGCTTTGCCAAGCATGGCTGATACTGTAATAACCGTCTTTTTCGGTTGCGCTTACAGCTTGTCCATTTAAAGTAAAGCTCAGCTCACCTTGCTGCCAAGACGGTTTACGAATATGAATTACCGACTCATTGCTTTGCCCCTCAGACAAACGATTCACGGTCAGTGAAACCTTGTTATCATCTGGAAATTGGCTGTCTTGCGTGATCTGCAACCCCTGCTGTTGCCAATTTAACGTGCTTGGAATAAACAAGTTCACCCATAGCTCTTTACCGGTATTGCTATAAATCAGCTCACCATATTTGCTGTGATTCTCAATACCTGAGCCTACGCAGCACCACATTGAATCTTGCACTGACGAATACATGCGGTAATGCCCAGGGCGCATTGAGGTAAAGTAAACAAGACCGCCATGCTCTGGGTGTTGTGACGATAAAATATGGTTATATGTGGCGCGCTCATAATAGTCTAAATAACGCGTATCACCGGTTTTTAAGAATAATAACTTACTCAGTTTCATCATGTTGTAAGTGTTGCAGGTTTCTGGACCTTCAACATCTTCAACCATTGGCGTGAAGTCACTTTTATCATGAAAATGCTCACGTACTGAGTTACCGCCAATTGATACTGAGCGCTCTTGGCTGACTGTTTTCCAGAAAAAGTCAGCACCTTGCTGCCATGCTTTATCATCGCTGGCATTTGCTACTTTCAACATGCCAATAATTTTTGGAATTTGCGTATTGGCATGCAGGCCAGTTAACTTATCTTCTTTGTGTAATAAGGGTTCAATAATGATGTTATGAGAGAACTGACGCGCTAGTTTTAAGTAACGCTCATCATCACTAATAAAGTACATATCAGCAAATACATCATTTAAGCCACCATGCTCTGAATACAGCATTTGTTGAACTTGTTCATCAGTTAGCTTGGCAGTGGTCGCTAAGAACCATTCGCCTAACTTAAATAGCATTTGTTTGGCTTTATCACTGCCTGCTACGTCGTATGCATCACGCAAGCCATGGAAAATTTTATCTATGTTATAAAGCGGTACCCAGCGGTCATTTAAGCTGAATAAATCGGCTTTGATTTCACCTTTTTCAATCTGCTGCCACATTTCATCGCCATTTGGGATACCGCCTAAGTAACCACCAGTGGCTTGCTGGGCGCGATCCAGCTCGCTTAGCATATAATCTAAACGCTGCTTTAATTCTTCGTCACCTGTGGCTGCCCACGCAAGGCTTAAGGCTGAAAGATAATGACCGCCAATATGGCCATCAAGGCCAGTGCTTTCCCAGTTGCCATAGTTAGGCGCTTTTGGCTCAAGACCTGCTTCACGCAGATAAGGAGCAAGCAGCTGATCAGGATGAAGTGCTAATAAATAACGCACATTAGTTTGCTGCGCATGTAAAAACGGGCTGGCGCTTAAACTTACTTGATTTAGGGCAAATAAATGTTGTTCGCTGGTAAGTTCAGCATGCTCCACAGCAGCTGTTTGTTTACTGTCTGTTGGCTGCTCACTGCAACCGGTCACAGTTAAAATTGCAGCGCAAACGCTTGCTAAATAGCTAACCTTGAATGTGTTCATACTGTTGTCTCCCAGCGAATTGTTATTTTAAAGAGCAAAGCGCACACACTTATTTAGTGTGTGCGTTTAAAGAGTGGTTATTTTGGTAGACGCTTATGAATAACCATATCCGTATAGTACTCATCGGTAATTTTGTATTTTTTCAAAATCAGACCTAGTAAGGCGTGGAAAACACCCGGAATGATAGTTAGCATCAGTGCTAAGCCCATAAGGGTAAATTCAGTTTGCTCAACGTTAGGCTTGTACTCAAAAAATGCCAGTAATAAACCACCCGCTAAGCCCGCTAAACCACCCCCGGCTTTTTGGCAGAATGAAATACCACCAAACGATAGACCCGATGCACGAACGCCGTCTTTAATTTCACCGTAATCAACGGCTTCAGCAATGGCAGACCAGAACACTGGCGCATGTAAATCAACCACAAATGACAAGATGATATAAAGCACAAACGCCGTCACCACATCGCCAGGTTGCACCACAAAGTACATTAGTAATGAAATAAATAGCACGGCAATTTGTGATTGACGGAATAGCTTCATTTTACAGTAACGCTGGGTGATCCACGTACTTGCCACCATTGAGACAATAGATGCTGCAATACCCGCACTGGTAAAGGCACCTGCTAAATCTGGTACACCTAAGTAATAGGTTGCGTAATACATAGCAACACTGCCACGAATCGCATAACCAAGCGTACCAAGCACACATGCTGCACACAGTAGTAACCATTGGTCGTTTTTAATAAGTACTTTTAATTGCGTAAGTACACCTTCGGTTTGTGGCTCATGGGTAATACGTTCGCGAGTAGTAAAGAAGCAAAACAAAAATAGTGCTACGGCACATGCCGATACCAATGCCATTGCCAGTTTATAACCATACGACAAGCTGCCATCTCCCCAATATGAGGCAAGTAGCGGCACTGAAAATACGATCACTACATTGGCAATCTTAGCGAAGAACATACGGTAACCATTAGCTGACAAACGCTCTTTAGGATCGGCAGTTAATACACCAATGTAAGAGATATAAGGAATAGCAACACCGGTAAACATCAAGGTCGCAAACAAGTACGTGGCATAAGCCCACGCTAACTTCATGTTGTAGTCGAAATCAGGCGTGGTAAATAACAGTACGACCGATAAACCATAAGGCACAGATAAAAATAAGAACCAGTGACGGAACTGACCCCAACGGGTTTTCACTTTGTCGGTGATCACCCCCATTAATGGATCGGTAAAGGCATCAACAAAACGCGCCACTAAGAACAACACACCCATATCAACCGGATCAAGTCCGTAGATATCGGTGTAAAAGAAAGACATAAAATAGAATAACGCTGCAACCATGACATTTACTGCCATGTCGCCGGCGCCAAAGCCGACCTTTTCTACAACGGATAACTTTTGAGATTCCATACAACAACACCCTAATTGGTCAATAATGAGCCGCCGCTCACTATTTCAAGCAATGCTAAAAAGCTTTCAACATTGCGTATCAAATAAATTTATAGCCCTAGATATTACACAGCTTGGCCATTGCGTTCGTTATTTTTGTAAATTTAATGCTAATCTAATTAATAGTATTATCATACTTATTAAATCGCAACTCTTTTCGACCGATGGTTTGGTTTATAAAAACCAATAAAAAACCCCAGCAAAGCCGGGGTTTTTAGGTCTATAAAAGAAATTTAGAAAGAATAACGTGCGCCTAGTGCGAATGTACGTGAGTAGATACCGTTACCAAAGTTAAATAGGTTGTCGTTACCTTCACCGTAGTAGCTCTGATATACGTCATCTAGGATGTTCGTTGCATCAAAGGTTACAACAAAGTCATCATTCACATTGTAGCTAAATTGGAAATCTAAGCTTTGCTCAGGACGATTCCAGAACTGAATTGGGTTAGCAAAGATTGCTGCTTCGTTCCCTGTGTAGAACTCAGAACGCCATACATAAGATAAGCGCATGTCGAATGAATCACGCTCGTAGATACCTACGATGCTGTAAGATTCATCAGAAACACCTGTCATTTGCGAATCTACATAACCAGAAATTTCACCTAGCTCATTGAATTCTGGTGTATCTTGTTCTGAATCAAGCATCGTGTAGCTTGCTTGCACACCAAAGCCGTTTAAGTACTCTGGTAGGTTTTCAGGGAAGTAAACTAAACCAACTTCTAAACCAGACAGTTCACCGTTTGAAGCATTCACTGGTGCACTCAATACGTATGGACGTGTTACGCCATCATCGCCCTCGCGCACAACTTGCTTACGACCTGCAACAACTAAGCCTTCGATTTCACGGTAAAAGTAAGCCGCGTAAAGTGAGCTTGTATCTGCGAAGTACCATTCAAGTGATACGTCATAGTTCTTTGACTCTGTTGGTTTAAGCTCTGGGTTACCACCATTACCTGTACCGTATGTAGCACCTTCTGTTAATGGATCGTACCAGTATTGCAGCGCGTTCAAGTCAGCAAAGTTAGGCATACGTAATGTTTCTGTGTACGCAACACGACCCACTACATCATCAGTGATGTTCCAGTTAAGTACTAAGCTTGGTAGTAATGCGCTGCTATCTGCACTTGCTGAGCTTTCTTCAAATACATTTGAGTTCATGCCACCAGACTCAGCAACAAAGTCCATGTCTTGCTCGTAGCTTACATAACGTAAACCAAACTCACCGCTAATATCTTCCGTTAAGAAGAAGTTAGTTGTTGCATACAGCGCGTATGAGTTTTCTTCGATATCAAATGTTTTGTATACATCTTCAGCTTCAAGGCCGTATACGCTACGAACAGCATCACCGTTATCTAGCATGTAACCACCGTCAGCAGTTACAAAGCTGTCAAAGACGTCAGCACGGCCATCGAAATAATCATCAACTTGGAACACAATACCAGAACCATCACCAGATGCCCCAGCTGCAGCTAATTGCTCAATTAAGCTAGCTACAGATGTGTTGGCAATACCAGTATCTTGACCACGTGTGTACTCTTGCGCAGTTCGTTTTTCGTAGCGACCACCGAATTTCACTTTATCAAAATAAGTACCACCAATTAGGTATTCAGCATCAAATGTGAAAGTTAATGCATCACCCGCGTTACCGCCGCCATTGTCATAAATAGTGCCAGCATTCCAGTTTTCGATAGCAGCCATATCAGCTTCGTTTACCGCTGTGTTTGGATCATCCCAAAACGCGATGCCTGGTACGCCGTCTTTATCATTAAAATCAACGTCAAGACCCGTCGCTACACGATCAAAACGCATTGCGAAGAAATCTGTTTCGTACTCACTGTCTTGGTAAACAACTTCTGTATTAATAGTTAGGTAATCGCTTGCTTGCCACTCTGCACCTAGCGCATATAAGTAGCTATCTGTTTTACCATATGAAAAGTCACCACTTTGGAAACCGCCAGCGCCAATCGCTTGCTTTTCTTTAATTACATTAGTGCCATCAAACACAGTTGGTGTTTCAATAAAGCCGTTACCATTTTCAAACGTATTTGAGAACCACATCGCGTTTTGCGATTCGTTTTCGTAACCTGTGTAGAAACCTTCAGCTGTGATTTCTAGGGTTTCATCTGGTGCCCACTGTAAAGATACAGACGCAGCCGGGCGCTTACGAAGACCTGTATATGAAGTACCAAAAATAGCATCACGTGCAAGTAGGTATTCTGTTGGCTCGCCATTTACGTCTAAAGTAGAACCAGCCGCAGTAGGTAGACCTAACTCAGTACCTTGAGTCCAGAATTCATTTGGAACACGTGAATACGGTGAGTAGTTGTATTGTGGCTTATCAGTAAAGAATGGGAATGCAGCACCCGCTGTGATGGTGTCATCGCGGTAATGTGTTTCAGCGTATGAAAGATTAACTAATGCACCAAACTCACCTGCGCCGTCAATTTCCCAGCGGTTAGAGAGTAATGCACTGATATTTGGATCAACTTCATCTGGTTGATCTGAGTAAATCGCACGTGCCGCTAAAACAACTTTTTCACCTTCGAAGTTGAAAGGACGGTGAGTTTTAATATCAATCGCACCTGCGATACCGCGTTCGATTTGGTCCGCCGAACGGGTTTTATAAACTGTTACGCCTGAAAGTAAACTTGCAGGAATGTCTTGCAGCGCCACATCACGACCCGCACCTGTAAAGATAGCGCGACCATTAACTGTGGTATTAACATCAGTAAGACCACGGATTGAAACCGCGCTTACTTCACCAGCACCACGGCCAGTTGTTTGTACACCCGTTACACGTTGTAATGCTTCAACTACGTTATTATCAGGGAATTTACCAATATCTTCAGCAACAATTGCATCCACGATTTGAACGCTTGCACGTTTTTCATCTAACGCTTTGTTTAAACTGCCGCGAATACCTGATACTTGAATAACTTCCATCTCATCGACGTTATTCTCAGGAGTGTTTGGTGCTTCCTCCTGTGCAAAAGCAAATTGACAGGTAAATGCCATAACTACAGCACTGGCTATGTGTGTTCTTTTAAACATAAGCGGTGTTCTCCAAATTATAGTTATATCGGTCCGCTGAACTTTCCCCATTCAGTTACCGAAGAGTGACCACTGCATTGTGCATCGTGTGTTGTCAAAACGGTGCGCGAGTGTGTCTATATTTTTATGTTAATACATTGCTGCCTGAACTTTAATCATATTGTATGATTATTTAACAGTCAACTCAAAAAGCTAAATTAAAATAACTGCCATTATGTTTACAAAAAACGTTGCAATTATAGCATGTTACAAACTCAAAGCATGCTGCGTTTTTGTTTTGGGAATTTATTAAGACCCATTATTATCAGCCACTTAGCGATTGTTCGTTTGCTTATTTAATTTGTCTTTCACTCATCCAGAGCAACAAAAAAGGGCTAACAAGTTATTTACCCAGCGTATTTTGATGCTACTATGATTAAAATACAATAATACAATATAGAGTTATTTTTTGCTGCACTTTTACTAGTTTGTTTCGATGTAAACAATCAGTTACTCAGTATAATCAGGCGTACACAGTGTATTATCTGGTCACTTAGAGAGAGCTCTGGGTCGAAAAAGCTGCAGTTCAAACAACAATTATTAGTTACTAAGGACACTCATGAAGAAATTGAAAGCGTTAGCGCTACCATTACTTTTTTCTAGCAGCTTAGCTGTTGCACAAAACCCATTATTTACCGATGTATTTACTGCAGACCCTGCTGCACTTGTTCACAATGACACCGTATACCTTTATACAGGCCATGATGAAGCACCTAATAATGACGTGTTTTTTGAAATGCATGACTGGTTAGCCTTTTCATCAACAGATATGGTGAACTGGAAAAAACACGGCCCAATCATGAAAGCAACAGACTTTAAATGGGCTAAAGGTGAAGCATGGGCTTCACACATGATTGAGCGTGATGGCACTTTCTACTTCTTTACAACCGTTCGTCACAACGACACAAAACCAGGTTTTGCAATTGGTGTTGCAACTTCTAAGTCACCAACAGGTCCATTCAAAGATGCGATTGGTCACGCACTGGTTACCGATGACATGACCAAGCATACACCAAATGATTGGGACGACATCGACCCTGCTATTTATACAGAAGAAAACGGCGATACTTACATGTTCTTTGGTAACTTAATGCCAAAATACGTAAAGCTAAGCGACGACTTGCTGTCTCTTGATGGTGAAATTAAAACGCTAGACTTACCTAACTTTACCGAAGCGTTATGGGTTCATAAGAAAAACGACAACTACTATGTATCGTACGCATGTGAGTTCCCTGAGAAGATCTGTTATGCCATGAGCAAAAGCATTCATGGCCCGTGGGAATATAAAGGTATCTTGAATGAGATCGCAGGTAACAGCGAAACCAACCACCAATCAATTATCGAATACAAAGGTAAAGACTACTTTATTTACCATACTGGTGCCGTACCACCAATTGATGGCAAACCAAGTGGCGGGCGTTTTCGCCGTTCAGTGGCGATTGAGCCGCTTTATTACAACGAAGATGGCACACTTAAACGTATTATCATGACCACTGAAGGTCTAAGTAAACAAGACAAGTAATATTAAAAAGGGCTCTTTAAGAGCCCTTTTTAGTGCTCAAATGTAATACAAATAAACAAATTTACCGGAAAATCCTCACTTGCAGATCAGCAAAAAACTTCCCTAATAGAGCAAAAATAGCGAAAAAAACACTAAAACTGGCAACTTGAAAAAATTAAAATCACGCTGTACATATTGTAAACACTGACACTTCGTGTTTACATATCAATTACCTTTGCAAAAGTATTTGCACATTTTAAATCGTACTATAAAATTACAATACTACGTTCTTATTAGTTTGATATAGGCGCGCGGCAATTTTATTGACAACAATCGAATAAAAAAATGAATCCCAGTTTCAAGAGGACACATAAAATGAAATTAAATAAATTAGCCATGGTCATAGCCTGCTCTTTGGCTGTTACAGGTTGTGGCAAAGAAGATGGTACTAAGCTTGACACAGCACCAGCGGTTGCCGACCCGCAAAGTGCGAAACCGACAGTAAGCAGCAGTGTTGAATACACTGAATCAGGTAGCGTAATGGTTACCAATGTAAGCGTGCACGATCCTTCTGTCGTTAAAGTTGACGACACTTATTATATTTTTGGTTCACACCTTGCTGCCGCTAAATCAACTGATCTCTTGAACTGGGAAATGATTTCTAGCCTTTCAGCTAACGCAGCCGTTAATGAAAGCCCATTATTTGATTACAACTACACAGGTGAAATTGCCGAAGGTATTGAATGGACAGACGGTTTTACAGGAAACTGGGCTGCCGATGTAATCAAAGCGCCAAATGGTAAATTTTGGTTCTACTATAACCACTGTGCACAAGATAACCCAGATACACCAGATGTTGTTGATGAAGTATGCTGGAACCGCTCTTATCTTGGTTTAGCTGAAGCTGACAATATTGAAGGTCCTTATACAAACAAAGGTATTTTCTTACGCAGCGGTTATCGCACAGAAGCTGAGTTTGCAGCTTACCCACTTGATAATGGCCAAACAACATGGAATGGTGCCGTTGATCCTAACGCCATTGACCCTGCAGCCTTCTATGATGCTGATGGCAAACTTTGGATGGTTTACGGCTCATACTCTGGCGGTATTTTCGTGCTAGCAATGGACGAAGAAACAGGTATGCCAGAAGCAGGTCAAGGCTATGGTAAAAAGCTAGTAGGCGGTGACTTCCGTGCAATGGAAGGTGCATTTGTAATGTACAGCCCAGAAAGTGAATACTACTACCTATTCTTCTCTGTTGCTGGTTTTGATCTTAATGGTGGCTACAACATTCGTGTTGCTCGCTCAAAAACACCGGATGGCCCTTATCTAGATAACGCAGGTAATGACATTGCAGCTATCGGCGGCCTGGAGGTCGGCGAAAAACTAATGGGCGGCTTTGAGTACACGCAAGAACTTGGCGAAACAGCACCAGCATGGGGCTACCAATCACCGGGCCATAACTCTGCTTACTACGATGAAGCGACAGGTCGTCATATCTTAGTAACGCATACACGTTTCCCGCAAACATCGACTGAGTTCCCAACCATTTCAGAAGCGCACCAAGTTCGCGTACATGAAATGTTTATAAACTCATTAGGTTGGCCTATGGCTTCACCGCAGCGCTATGTACCGCTTGAAGGCGACAACATGGTTGTGGCAGATGAACTTTATGGTTATTACAAATTTATCAACCATGGCAATGATGTAAATACAGATGCTATTCGCTCAATGCACATTGCTTTAAACGAAGATCACTCAGTAACCGGTGATGATCCAGGTATCTGGTACATGATTGATGACTCAAATATTAAACTTGAGTTAGATTCTGGTACTTACTTTGGCGTGGCTAAATGGCAATGGGATGATGCAACTAAAGCAATGGCTGTAACTGTATCAGCTACATCAAGCGAAGGCGCTACCATTTGGGCAAGTAAACGTGATGAAATCACAGACACGGCTAACGTGCTAGGCACTGTTCAAGAAGCGCTAGATATTAAAACTGAATTATCAATCGCTGACGAAGGCTACTCATTACCAACCAAAGGTAAAGATGGTGCTGCAATTAACTGGGAAAGCAGTGATGAATACTACATCACCAGTGAAGGCTCAGTATTCATTCCAACGCCAGATCGCGGTGATAAAGCGGTTACTTTAACGGCTAATATCTCTTTAAACGGCGAGAGCACAACCAAGACATTTAATGTAAATCTAGAAGCGCGCCCAGAGTTTAAAAATGCGATTGCACACTATGCATTTGAAGATTCACTCAGTGATGGTTTAGGTAACCTAGATGATGCGGGTGTAACAGATAACAACATGTTAAATGTGGGTGCTGGTACAGCTGCATACGCAGAAGGTCAAACAGGTAAAGCATTTAACTTTGACGGTGCAACGGGTGTACGTTTACCTGATGAGTTAGTAACAGGCGATGAGTACACTATTTCGTATTGGTTTAAGCCAACAGTACTAACTAACTTTACGCCTACATTCTTCGCATCAACGTCTGATGCACGTTGGATGAGCTTGATCCCAGGTAGTACACACTTTACGTCAACACCAATGCTATGGAGCCGTTATTTAGCTGATGATGGCACTGATATGTGGAACCAAATCATTTCTGACTCTCCAGCGGTAATGGATTGGAATCATATTGCAATCACTTATGCTAATGGCACTGCAACACTTTATCGTGATGGTGTACGTGCAGGTTCGATGCCTCGCCCTGACTTCTTTAGCGAACAAACAGGTAACTTTGCCCTTGGTGTGAACTACGGTTGGGACTTACCTTTCCAAGGTCAAATTGATGAATTCATCGTTTATGACTACGCGCTAAACGGCCTAGATATTAATGGTGCGGCTATCAATAACCTGACAGATCCGACTAAATTTGAGAGCTTCATTACTGATGCGCTTGATTTAGGTGATGTATCGGCAGTACGTGAAAGCTTTGAGTTACCGCGTGTAGGTCCATTTGTATCTGGTATTAGCTGGACGTCAAACAACGAAGAGTACTTAAAACCGGTTAATGGCACAGCTGTTGTTACTCAACCTAGCGCCTCTGCTGGCGACCAAGTAGTGACATTAACTGCAACTATTAAGTACAAAGACTTTACTGATACTAAGTCATTCGATGTAACCTTAAAATCACTTGCACCTGCTGAATACAGCTTCGAAGGTGACCTAAGTGCATTAAACGGTGCGTATGCAGCGGGTAAACCAACGGGTGGTTTCATCAACAACACTGGTGGTAACGTAACTTTTGTTGACGGTATCATGGGTCAAGCAGTATTCCTTGAAGGTTCAGGTGTTCGTCTACCGGATAACTTAATCACGACCAATGATTACTCAGTATCTATGTGGTTAAAACCTGAAACCTTCACTGATTACACTACAGCGTTCTTCGCAGGTGCAAGTGCAGGCTCTTGGTTAAGTTATGTGCCATCTATGGCAGGTACAGGCCTAACTCGTTTATGGGCAAATAACGGTGCCTTCTTCGATAATGCAGAACTAGATAGCCGTATTCCTGCAAAAGAGTGGACACATGTTGCTTTCACTGTTGATGGTACGAACGGTGATGTACTGAAGATGTATGTTAACGGTGAACTACAGCTAGAAACCGATGGCTTCCCACGTGTATTCACGGTTCCTGGTGAAACAAATGAGTTTGCTCTAGGTGTTAACTACTGGGATACGCCATACCACGGTGCTATCGATGAATTGAAAATTTTCAACGGTGCGATTAGCGCTGAAGAAATAAAAGCACTCTTTGATGCAGCTGCTGCACAAGAGTAACAAAGTGAGGTGAGCTGCCTCACCTCAACTATTTGTTGTCTGGAAAGGCCGGGTGAAAACCCGGCTTTTTTCTAAAGCTTCAGTACCTTTTGCCGATACATACATATCATTCACTTTCATCGCTCTTATTATGGCTATTAACTCATTAGCAACTGCGCTAACTATCTCAAACGCAAGCACAGCAAGCAGTAATACCCACTCAAAAGTAGGCTACAAACTTAGCAGCCAAGAGATGAATAAACTCTCTGGTCGTGAAGTAGAGCCCGCCCAAAAAGAAGAAGTATCTAGCGAACTCCCCGCACATATTCGCAAAATGGTTGAGCAACTCGAAAAGCTCAAAGAACAACTCGAACTTGCCAAAGAGCAATTAGCCAAACTGCAAGCACTCAAAAACCAAGAAGATGAAGCTGTAAAAGTGCAAGTTGAAACACAGACCAAGATGGTTATGGAAATCCAAACGCAAGTAATGACTCTTAGCCAATCAATTAGCGATGCGCTAAAAGAAGCTGGTATTAGCGACCCTGGAGTGCTAATGAGTGTATTGGTGTGATGGAAGCTGTAAGTTTTGAGCTATAAGCTTTAAGTCTCAGGCTTTACTCTTGTCGCTTTCATCTTGCTAACTCCCTTTCATGCTCACTTTACTCTTGCAACTTTACCCTCGCTAACTTCTCTCAAAAACCCAAAAAAGGGTCAAAAACCCAGTAACTATGCGGGCTCTGAAATATCGAGCACGCAAATACGAAACTTCCTTAGCAGTAAAAATAGATGTTATTTAGGGTCATTGTCGTTACATTTAGCAGCTGTTAAAACAAGCTAATTTGCTCAATAAATCAACAATATAAACTTAACAATTTAATCTACATCGCCACTTTAAGAACTCAGTTGCAAAGATCGCTCAAATAAAAGACAGCACTTAAATCCCACCAATAAGCCTTCCCTAGTACTTTTTCAGTATATAAATTAACCAACTCATTCGTATTATGAATTCACCCTATGAACGAAGTGAGGGCGTCTTATGCGTCAAATTTTATTACTTTCTGTAAATGGATTTACGCTACAAAAACTGTTTTTACTGGCATCATTATTGGTGTGCTTTTTCACCTCAGCTGAAGAAACAAGCCCTATTTCAGCAGCGAGAGCATGGTTAACCTTGGTCGATTCAGGAGAGTACCACGAGAGCTGGCAGCAAGCTGATCAGGTTTTTCAAAACACCACGCCCAAAGCTCGCTGGCAAACAGCCTTAGATCAAATACGCGTTCCTTTAGGCCGAGTTATGTCTCGCACCTATTTTGGCACAGCAGAATATAACTCATTACCCGGCCTGCCAAATGGTGAGTATTTAGTGGTCAAGTTTCAAACCGAGTTTATGAATAAAGAGGCTGTCGTTGAAACGCTCAGCCTTAGCAAAGCCGCCGATGGCTGGCATCCATTAGGCTATCTTATCGATTAATTTAGAGCAGCACAAAGCGCCTTGAGCTATGTGCTGTAAAACTTATCGGCAGTCAAAATGCTTATCTGCGGGAAAATAAACCGCACAATTGATGAATAGTATTTATTGTTCGTCGCCGTAACATAAAAACACTTCAAGACGAATTCAATAAACAACTAGTAAATGGAATTGCTATGAGAAAAACGCTTTTACTAATCATTTTTTTAAGCGGCTTTTGTGCAAATGCTGAAGAGCTCGAAGTTATTCATCGCGCTAAAAGCTGGCTTACGTTAATCGACAACGGTCAGTATCAGCAAAGTTGGCAGCAAGCAGACTCATTATTTAAACAAAAAATGCCTCAAAGCCACTGGAGCAAAGCGTTAAAACAAGTTCGAGTACCACTTGGCAAGGTGATTTTACGTAAGAATTTAAGCCTGATGAATTATGACTCTTTACCCGGAACACCTGATGGTGAATACGTGATCATTCAGTTTCAAAGCCAATTTATGAATAAAGAGCAGGCCATTGAAACAATTAGCCTCAGTAAAAGTAGTGGCCAGTGGCAACCTATCGGTTATTTTATTAATTAGGGGATTTGCAGAGGCTTAGATGGATTATGTTGGGTTTCGCTTCGCTCAAACCAACCTACCCGAAGAATGAGAAGGGCAAGTAATGTGGTAGGCGTCACGCTTGCTTAGCGCGTCATGAAATCAACACCCAAAGAGCAGACATACACATCACCAACATACCCCACCGCTCAGCTAAAAACTGACAGCTGAAGGCTGACAGCTCCTAAACAACGCGCGAAATAAATTTCACGCCTACAACAACACGT